>CAIMOS010000322.1 GCA_903843135.1 uncultured Ignavibacteriales bacterium
ATAGATTTGATTCCGCCAAGTATCACAACTGCCGTAAGTACGGCGAGTACAATTCCGGTGATCCAGGTCGGGATATTAAAAGTATGCTCAGCAAGGGCTGAAATCGAATTTGCCTGCACCATATTCCCTATACCGAAAGCTGTTACCGCGGTGAGGGCGGCGAAAATTGTACCGAGCCATTTCATATTAAGGCCTTTTTCAAGAACATACATTGGTCCGCCGGCCATCGAACCGTCTTCGGCGGTGGTGCGGTATTTAACCGAAAGGAGAGCTTCTGAATACTTTGTCGCGATGCCGAAAACACCGGTTAACCACATCCATAAAACTGCGCCGGGACCTCCCGCGGCGACTGCCGTAGCTACGCCAACGATATTGCCGGTTCCGATTGTCGCGGCCAGGGCTGTTGTCATAGCCCCGAATTGTGATACGTCGCCTGCGCCTTCTTTGTTGCGGCTAAGTGAAATTTTGATGGCGGTCCAGGTGAACCTCTGGATCACTTTCAATCTGAAAGTGAGAAAAATATGAGTTCCGAAAAGAAGGGCCAGCATAGGAATGCCCCATACAAGGTTACTGATTTCGTTGAGGATGTTTTCAAGGTTCTGCACTATGACTCCAAATTTGAGATTGTACCGGAAGATGAACAGTTTTAGGATTTGGTAGATTCATCTATTTAACTATTTTGTCCCCGAAAATAGTATTTTTTAATCTTTTATTAAATAATCATAAGGAAAATATGAGAAATTTATTTGTGCTGTTTCTTGCATTAGTTGTTCTTTCGGGTGTGTCAGTTGCCAAAGACAAAAAATTCGGACAAGGTGTAACACTTACACAATCAACAAAAATTGCTTCGATCTTAGAGAAACCCGAAGAATATTTGGGTAAAACCGTTATGGTAGAGGGTGAAGTTACCGATGTTTGCCAAAAAGCAGGATGCTGGCTTGAAATGACTGATGCAAGCGCCAAAAAAATAAAGATTAAAGTTAAAGACGGAGAAATTGTATTCCCGAAAAAATCCAAAGGCAGCAAGATTAAAGCCGAAGGAATGGTTTACGAAATCAAAATGTCAAAAGAGGATGCTATTGAATATTACGAACACGTAGCTGAAGAACAGAAGACAAAATTTGACCCGTCAACAATTACCGGTCCGGTTACTCTTTACCAGATTAAAGGCGCCGGCGCTATTATTGACGTTCCAGATAAAAAAGCAAAATAAGTTTTAATTTATTTCAGAGGGATACCTAATAAGTATCCCTTTTTTATTTTTAAATATGAAAATCAAGACAACACTCGCACTTATAATTATTTTTTCCTGCTTAGTCAGCGCGCAGACAAAACTTCTCTGGTTTGATGCAACAGCTAATTTCACGCGTTTCAGTTACCAGGATTCGATAAAATATTATCTCGACAAAACCAGGGCAGCGGGATTTACGGATATCGCGCTCGATATTAAGCCAATAACCGGTGAAGTACTTTATAAAAGTGACTTCGCACCGACGATGAATGAATGGGCGGGATTTACACGGGACGGTTCATTCGATTATATCAGTTATTTTATCAAAGAATGCCATTCACGCGGAATGAAACTTCACGCGTCGCTTAACATCTTTGTTGCGGGACACAATTTCTTTGACCGCGGTTTGGTTTATACGAAACACCCGTCGTGGATTTCGGTTGCATATACTGATTCCGGACTTGTGCCGGTCAGCGGGCTGAAGCATAAATATTCCGCTATGACGAATCCTGCGAACAGGGAAGTTCAGTTGCACGAATTAGACATACTGAAGGAACTGGTTAGCAAGTACAGAGATCTTGACGGCATCATTCTTGACAGAGTAAGATATGACGGAATTGAAGCTGATTTCAGTGAACTGTCCAGGCAAAAGTTTGAAGAGTTTATTGGATCGAAAGTTGAACGTTTTCCGGAAGATATATTCGAATGGCAGAAACCGGCTGAAGGTAAGCCGTTTAAAAAAGAAGGGAAATATTATAAGCAGTGGTTATTATGGCGTGTGAAAGTAATTTATGACTTTTTTGCTGAAGCAAGGGAAGAAGTTAAAAAACTTAATCCGGCGGTTTCGTTCGGAGATTACACAGGCGCCTGGTATCCGCTTTATCACGAACTGGGTGTTAACTGGGCGAGCAGCAGGTATGATCCCTATCCCGAATACAACTGGGCGCTGCCTGGATACAAGAAGTATGGATATGCGGAGCTATTAGATTTTTATACTACAGGGTGCTATTTCTTTGAGGTAACCAAAGAAGAAGTAAAGAAGTTAAATCAGGAAGCTATCCGTACCGAAGCTGGAATGGGGAAGGGGAAAGAATACTGGTATTCAGTGGAAGGTTCTGCGGAAATCGCGATGAAGGTAGTTAACGGCGCTGTACCCGTGATAGGCGGTTTATATGTTGAGCAGTATGACGGTCATCCCGAGCAGTTCAAACGCGCGATGAAGATGTGCCTGGATAAAACAAACGGACTGATGGTATTCGATATAGTGCACATAATCAACCGTGATTGGTGGTATCTGTTTAATTAGACCGATCCACCCGTAACGCAAGTTTTCAACTTGCGTTAGATAACGTCAGATTATGTTTTCCGGCATTATTGTATGTGCAAAATATAATTGTGCGTTACGGGGTGTATCATTTAGCGTTCGCAAGATACAATCTTGCGTTACGGGATAGTGTTGTTCTATATCATATTACAGTAGGAATGCGGCCAGTCCTCGCGTTTTTCTACGAGCCCTGCTTTAACCGGGTTGTTGAGAATATATTCCGTAGTAAAGTACAACTCCTTCTCATTTCGGACCAGCCTGTCATAACTTTCGTGCTGCCAGAAATAACCGTCCTGTTTTAATATTTTATTGCACTCTCTGGCGGAATATCTTTTTATAGAGTGCATTATATTGCTGATCCCGCGGTTATCTTTAAGCAGTTCAAATACAACGTGAACGTGATTGGGCATAACGTAATAACAGAGCAGGCTGTAATCTTTGTTATCGTAAAAATGAAGGGAGTTCTTAATAACCGGAGTTATTTCGGACCGGGTCAAATAATCACAGTTTATAAGGTTCGTATCCAGAAGGTTGTCATACTTAACGAACAAACGCCGCTTGGTTTCATTTATATCTCCGTCCTTCAGTTTTTGGTCCTGATAATCTTTTTGCAACTCGGCGAGGAGATGGAGAGGGATACTGTCATTGAGGCGGAAGGTGATAAAGTAAATTCCCTCATCGTAATATAGATGAGGCAGGTTCCTGCGGTGAAAGTGCCGGTTGTTCATTGCGGATCATCCCTTCGATTGTTATTAACCTGCCGTAATTAAAAGAATATTATGGAAAAATGCAATAGCTAAAAGAGAAAAACCGGATATTAAAGAAGCGAAAACGCCAATGTAATTTACCGGTGCGGAGGGAGAGGCGGGTAGTTCGTGACGTCTTAGAAATTCTACTCTTAGGTTATTAATAGGAGGAACGCAAGATGCAATCTTGCGTTACGGTGTGAGTTTCTTCAGTATTATCAGGGTGATATCGTCTTCGAATACATTGTCTCCGGTGAATTCTTTAACGCGGTGGATGATTCTGTTTTTTATCTCCGCGGGCTGCCGGAAAGCATTGTCTTCAATTATTTTGATAAGCCGGTCATCGCCAAACAGGTCTTTATTAGTGTTCATCGCTTCTGAAATTCCGTCAGTGTAAAAAACGATCAGGTCCCCTTCGCCGGAGTCGAGGACATATTCTTCGAGCGCTTTTTCAAACAATCCGTTTGAGGCAAGCCCAAGGCCGATCCCTTGCGGCTGGATCTTATTGCATTTCCCTTCGGCAACCGAATAATGCAGCGCCGGCAAATGTCCTGCCCTGCATATTTTAATCTGGGATGAATCACTGATTGAAATCAGAGTTGCAGTAAAAAAGTTCTCTTTGCTGAATATCCCTTTGACCTCACGGTTTAGTTGTATCATCAGTTCTTTATTGTCCGAAGTCCTGCGGGCAAGATGATTGATAATAGTATGGACCTGTACCATATGCAGCGCCGCGCTCATTCCCTTACCGGAAATATCGCCTATCACCAGAAAGTCGTTCGTTGAATTGCCGGCAGGTATATAATTGCAATAATCTCCTCCTACCTGCTTTGCTGTTTCTGAGAAACAGACAACGCTGAAATTTTTAATTCGTCCGGGCAGGGTAGGCATCATATTCATCTGTATCCGGCGTGCCGTATCAAGTTCATCTTTCGCGGATAATTTATCGGCAAGTTCAAACGCCAGTAAAAGGTTGAACATTATGAATGACAGGAAGGCATAGTTCCATAAGTTCAGCCACATACCGTATAAAAAGAGTACGAGCGCGATTGTGTAAAACAGGCGGCGGAGCGGGGACAACTTCATCAGGAAGACCATAAACAGATCTTTGATAAAATATAACGGAACCATAGACCGCTTAGTCTTCTTGCCGCGCGGCTTTACATCGCTGAGGTAATACTGATATATTCCGGGGGCGTCTTTTTTTATCAGGCGCTCTATATCGGAATAGCTCAGTTCGCTCATATAGATCTTGTGGAGGTTGTTAAGAAACCGTTTGATCGTTTTTCCGGAAAAAAGTTAATGATACATAATGATAATAGCAATTTACGCTCTGTCAGGGAAATTTATATGACGAACGGTCAAAAAAGTTTATGGAATGATCAGGTGGGCGGCCTAATTAAGTTTGAACAGGCCACTGATGACCCAGATGCGACTGATTCTCACTGATTTATCAGAGGAGATCACCCCCTGATGATTTTTTGGTATGCATCGGAGAGTCTGACGGCATAATTATTCGCTTTATATCCGGCACCGTTATATTTTTTCGCAAATCCGGGCCAGTCTTTTTTGCGGAGATAGTGTGCCAGTCCGCGGTTCTTAATGAACCGAACGAAACTATCAAGATGATTTTGTTCGCTTTCGTACATTGACTTTACGAAATCCCCGACCGTATCATATCCGCATAGTTTGTAATTAAATCCCATTATCTGAAATTTACCCCAGCTGCAGGAATTGAGCGCTTCCCCTTCATCAAGTTCAATCGCGGCATTTAGTTTTATATGCTGTATCTCTTCGCCGCCGTAAACTGCTGCCTGGCGCGACCACTTTCCCGTGAGTGAGAGCGGATAGAAAATCCCGCTGATGATGATCTTTGTGCCGTTGTATTTATCGCCGGTCCTGCTCCCGAAGACAAAAGGTTCATAAAGTATTTTCGGTTTTCCGCCGGGGAGAAAGCCCGTGCCACGGGATTCGATTAAGGCGACCGCCATAATTACCTCCGGATCACAACCGAGAATTTCCGCCGCTGACCTGTACTGCTCTGAGTTTTTTACGTTTTTCATTTTGACTCCTTTTTATTCCCAAATTAAACGGGAACCGGGAGTCATTTTCAAGCGAACGGTTCGGCGAACGGAACAGTTTAAAAGCGAAACCTGACGGGATTTGTTAATCACAAATCTTTGACTCTGCCGTCCGTATATTATAAAAGAATTTTCCTTATTTTTTAACCATTCATAGATTCAAGATGACCGGAATAAAAACGATTTCAATTTATAAATCAACACGCGGCAATTGCGATATTGCTGATATCACCGATGAGATAAGTTCAGCCCTTTCCGGAACCGGAATGAGCGAAGGGAGCGTGCTGGTTTTTGTCGTCGGGTCAACCGCGGCGCTGACTACGATAGAATATGAACCGGGACTCCTGCAGGATTATCCCAAACTGATGGAAAAGCTCATCCCCTCGAATTTATCGTACCAGCACGACAACACCTGGCACGACGGGAACGGACACTCACACCTGCGTTCGGCATTACAGGGAACTTCACTTACCGTACCTTTTAAGGACGGACGACTTTTACTCGGGACCTGGCAGCAGGTGATTTTTATTGATTTTGACAACAGGGCACGCAAGCGTGAAATCGTCCTTCAGTTTACCGGGCAAATGTGATTCGTATCTGCACAATCCAATATGGATTTTTTCAGAGTTCTGATTTACTTAACTTTACTATTTAATGTGTATTAACGGAGAAAAAATGAGATCTGAAGCAGTTAAGTTTTTATTTATATTCCTGGCATTCACTGCAATTGCCTACCCGCAGCTTATTACCTATACACCGTACTTCCCGGCACACACAGATTCCATAACCGTAACTTTTGACGCGACGCTCGGCAACCAGGGGCTTATGGGTTATACCGGGGATGTTTACGCCCATACCGGCGTGATTACAAACCTAAGTTCATCCGGATCCGACTGGAAGTACGTAAAGACCAATTGGGGAGTTAATTCAGCAGAAACCAAACTGACCAGGATCGGAACTGACTTATATCAGTTTAAAATTAAACCGTCTGTCCGGTCATTCTACGGCGTACCGGCTGCGGAGACTATCCTCCAGGTGGCATTTGTTTTCAGAAGTTCTGTCGCTCCCTTCAGGGAAGCAAAAACTTCCGAAGGCGGCGATATATTCCTTCCGCTGGCTACAGGCGGACTTAATGTTGCTATAACTCTCCCCGAAACCAGACCTATAGTTATCACGCAGGGGGAAACGATACAGATTCAGGCAGTCTCGGCAGGTTCCAACAGCCTGTCTATATATGTAGATAATCAGCTTATTAATACAACCGCATCAACAACTTTAACGGTTAATTATCAGGCAAACAATACGGGAAAAAAATGGATCAGGGCCGCGGTAACAAATTCTTCATCCCAGTACAAAGCCGATTCGATCTATTTTGTCGTACGGCCCGCCGTTACCACACAGGATCTGCCGGCCGGAATTAAAGACGGAATAAATTACACAAGCGCCACAACTGCAACGCTCGTTCTTTACGCACCCGAAAAACAATTTGCTTATGTAATGGGTGATTTTACGAACTGGGAAATTGATCCGGCTTACTATATGAAACGGACAACCGACGGTAAACGTTTGTGGGCAGAAGTAAGCAATTTATCACCGGGAACCGAATACGGTTACCAGTATTATGTTGACGGAACGATAAGAGTAGCCGATCCTTACGCCGATAAACTTCTTGATCCCTGGAACGATAAATGGATAAGCAGCGTCACATACCCAAACCTTAAACCTTATCCGGCGGGAAAGACTACACATCTCGTTAGTGTGCTTCAGACCGGAATGTCCGGGTTCAACTGGCAGGTACCCAATTTTACAAAGCCACCGAAAACCGATCTTGTCGTGTATGAACTTTTATTAAGGGATTTCACAAACGCCCACACATATCAGTCCATACTTGATACCCTGGGTTACCTTAAGAGGCTTGGCGTCAATGCTGTACAACTTATGCCTGTTAATGAATTTGAAGGAAATGAAAGCTGGGGATATAATTCAGCATTCTACTTCGCTCCTGATAAGTACTACGGCAACAAGAATATGTTTAAGAATTTCATAGATGTCTGTCACCTGAACGGAATCGCGGTAATAATGGATATCGCGCTGAACCATTCATTCGGCACTTCATCGATGGTGCGGCTTTACTGGGACGGCGTGAACAGCCGGCCGGCCGCAAACAATCCGTGGTTTAACCAGGTGGCAAAACACGACTACAATGTTGGTTACGATTTTAACCACGAAAGCCAGGCGACAAAAGATTTTGTTGACCGTGTTGTGCAGTACTGGGTTACCGAATATAAAATTGACGGTTACCGCTTTGACCTCAGCAAAGGATTCACTCAGAATAACACACTCGGCAATACTAATGCGTGGGGTCAGTATGACCAGTCAAGGATCAATCTTCTTAAACGTATGGCTGATAAAATATGGGAAGTATCTCCGTCAGCGTATGTGATCTTAGAGCACTTCGCAGATAATAGCGAAGAAACCGTTCTTGCAAATTACGGAATGATGTTGTGGGGAAACCACAACTACAACTATTCCGAAGCCGCAATGGGTTATCACGACAACGGTAAATCGGATTTTTCATATATATCATATAAATACCGGGGGTGGGGATCACCTCATCTTGTCGGTTATATGGAGAGTCACGACGAGGAGAGGGTTATGTATAAAAACCTCCAGTACGGAAATGTCAGCGGTACTTACAATATCAAAGACCTGAGGCAGGCGCTTAACAGGATTAAACTTACCGGCGCATTCTTCTTTACCGTCCCGGGGCCGAAGATGATATGGCAGTTTGGTGAAGTTGGTTATGATTTCTCAATTAATTATCCCACAGGCACGAGCGCGAGCCGTACAGATAAAAAGCCGATCCGCTGGGATTACGCGCTTGACGAGCGCCGCGCGAAAGTTTATAAGACCTGGTCTGCCCTGATCAATCTGAAGAAAAATTATCCCGCGTTTGAATCATCTGATTTCCAGATTTATTCAACCAGCGCAATGAAGAAAATTTATATCACGCACGCAAGTATGAATGTTGTTGTACTTGGTAATTTTGATGTCGTTGGCGGAAATATCCAGCCGAATTTCCAGAATACCGGCTGGTGGTACAACTACTTTAGCGGCGACAGTATGAATGTTACAAATGTTTTTGATAACATATACCTTCAGCCGGGCGAATTCAGAATTTATACAACGGCAAAACTGCCGGCGCCCGAACCGGGTTTGCTGACTGATGCCGGGGATTTTTCAGATGATATCAGCGTTACTGATTATCAGTTGATGCAGAATTATCCGAATCCTTTTAATCCGTCGACAATCATTAGTTATCAGCTGCCTGTCAGCAATAAAGTTTCTCTGAAGGTGTATGATATGCTCGGTAAGGAAATTGCCGCTCTTGCAGACGGTGAAAAGGCAGCCGGGTATTATGAAGTTGAATTTGATGCTTCGGATTTGTCAAGCGGTGTCTACCTTTACAGGCTGCAGGCAGGGAATATTGTTATTACAAAAAAACTGATGCTTATGAAATAGGATTCCTTTCCGGAATTCTGAAAATTTATAAAAACCTTCCTCTGCCTAACAGGGGAAGGTTTTTTTAGTGCGCCCGGCATATTCATTAACTCGGAGGTGAAAGTCCTCTGCGAGCATGGTAGTGGGAATCGCAAGTCAAAGGCAAGGGTGTCCATCGTGAGATGGAATCTGAAGGAAGCCGGAGACAAACTCTCGGTCTG
>CAIMOS010000323.1 GCA_903843135.1 uncultured Ignavibacteriales bacterium
CGAACTTAATAACCACGACGCGATATGGGACGTGATTGTTGATCCGGCTAGAAAAGTAAGGATCGGCAACAAGATTTACTTCAACAACAACCTCTGGTGCGAAGTTATAGATAATACAACTTCACGCGGAAGGACAGTGAGATTTAACCAGAACGGAAACATCTTCAAGATCGTTGAACAGATCGGACACACTCCTCTGCCTCCTTATCTTAAAAGAGAGTCAGAACCATCAGACCGTAACGATTACCAGACTGTATATGCAAAGACAGAGGGTTCTGTTGCTGCTCCGACTGCAGGGCTTCACTTCACCACCAAGATGATTGAAAAATTGGCAAAGAAGGGTGTTGATGTGGTTCCTGTACTGCTGCATATCGGACTCGGAACATTCCGCCCTGTTGAGGTTGAAGATCTCACGAAGCACAAGATGGACTCGGAGTATTTCGAGGTAACTAAGCACTCAGCAGAGAGGATCAACAAATCCATTAACGATAAGAAAAATGTGTTTGTCGTCGGAACCAGTGCTGTAAGAGCTTTAGAATCAAGCGTTACCGCGGACGGGCTCGTACGTGCGAACAGCGGCTGGACAGATAAATTTATCTATCCTTCATACGAATTTAAAATCACGAAACACCTTGTCACAAATTTCCACTACCCCGAATCAACTCTTATGATGATGGTTGCTGCATTCGGCGGAACTGAGTTTGTTATGAAGGCATATAAAAAGGCGCTCAAGGAGAACTTCAGGTTCCTCAGCTACGGCGATGCGATGCTGATCCTTTGAAAACCGTTGCGGTAATTCCTGCTGCCGGAAAAGGCAAACGGATTGGAAGCGAAATCCCGAAACAGTTCATCCGGTTTAAGGGGAAAGAACTTATTGTTTACACGCTGGAAGTTTTCCAGCGCTGTCCCCTCATCGATGAGATCGTGGTTTCCGTTTCCAAAGATTACCTCAAACTGATCAACAGGATCAAGAAAGAATACCGCCTTACTAAACTCAAAAATATTGTTGAGGGAGGTAAGGAACGGCAGGACTCCGTATTTAACGCGATCTCCTCCCTGTCATTGAAAAAAGTGGACCTCGTTGCAGTGCACGATGCAGCGAGGCCTCTTTTATCTGAAGCAGTACTTATTAACGCCATAAAGATGGCAAAGAAAAAAGGAAATGCCGTTGTTTGCCTTTCGGCGAAGGATACATTACTCAAAGGGAAAAAGACAGTAGAAGGACACGTCGACCGTTCGGATTTCTTTTATGTTCAGACTCCGCAGATATTCCGTTTCTCCGATCTTTGGTACGCGCTTGAACACGCAAAGAGCCAGAAATTCTACGGCACCGATGAATCGATGCTGATGAAGCGTGCAGGGTTCAGAATAAACATTGCGGAAGGTTCAAGCCTGAACTTCAAGGTCACAACTCCGGACGACCTTGTGATATTCAAGTCGCTGGTAAAAAAAGTCCATTAATATATTTCTTAGTCAGTCCTGACATTCGCATCATAAAAAACGGTTATTTTTTGCTTATTTCCTTATAAATTCCCTCATAATCACTTATTTTACGCTCCCCGGTCAAAACATTTTCTTTTAATAAAAAAAGAATTAAATTAATACTTTACATTTCTTATAGAGGACATTGATGATCACCTTAGGATTAATTATTATCCTATCATACCTTGTTGGGTCCATCCCCTCGGGTATCCTTATCAGCCGTGCAGTCGGTAAGATTGATATCCGCGATCACGGGAGCGGAAATATCGGAGGAACAAACGTATTCCGCATACTTGGCTGGAAATACGGATTATTGGTTTTAGTGCTCGATGCGCTGAAAGGCGTTTTCACCGTCGTGGTTGTCGCGCGGCTTTATTATGCCGACTTCCTCTTCATTCAGCCTGTTACGTCTCTCGATTTCACACTAGTTCAGTTAATCGCGGGTATTATAGCTGTAATTGGCCACGTCTTCACAGTCTTTGCGGGATTTAAGGGCGGCAAAGGAGTCGCCACCGGTTTAGGAGTGTTGCTTGTTATGGCTACCATCGACCTGCTGATAGCAATCGGGTTATTTATTATTCTTGTCTGGCTCTTCAGATATGTCTCTCTGGGATCAATTCTTGGAACGATCAGTATTCCTATCACGTTAAGTATCCGCAAGTACATATTCGGCGCCAGCATCGAAGGTTACTGGACGC
>CAIMOS010000324.1 GCA_903843135.1 uncultured Ignavibacteriales bacterium
ACCGATTCCGCAGCCGGGGCACCAGATATGCGGGATCCTGTCCATTCTTAAAAATGCTTCAACCGGATTTGCCGGTACCGCTTCGTTAAACTCCATTAATACATCGGTATCAGGCATTTGCAGCTCCTTTCAGGCTTAAGATAATTGCATCGTAAATATCATCGGGGTTATGCACCGTACCGCCCGGATGAGGGACCAGTGTAACAGGCGCTTTTCCGCCCGCGCATCTTTCAACTTCCAGAGAGATCTGTCCGAAGTTAAGTTCCGGCACAACGAACGATTTAATTTTACCCGCAAGTGTTCTGATATACTGTTCGGGGAAAGGCCATACAACCACGAGCCTCAGGTGTCCGACTTTATAACCTTCTTCGCGCGCGCGTTCGATCGCGGGTATCGCGGTCCGTGAAGTTATTCCGTACGTAACAACAACAACATCGGCGCCTTCCACACGGTCCTCGCGGTAATCGAATATCTTGTCGGCGTTGTTTTTAATTTTATTTATAAGCCTCGGCACAAGCTGTTCCTGCGCGGCGACCGTCATTGCGGGATAACCTTTTTCATCGTGCGTAAGTCCCGTAACGTGTACTTTATAACCGTCGCCCGCTTTAATGATCGGAGGAACAAGATCGGCATCAGGTTTGTACGGCAGATAATCTTCTTTTTTGCCTTTATAATAGCGGCGGGGATAAATATCTATTTTATCAGCGTCCGGAATTTCGACACGCTCCGTCATATGCCCGACGCATTCATCCATCATAAAAAGAACGGGAACGCGGAACTGCTCGGAAAGATTAAATGCTTTTATAGTAAGATCGAAACATTCCTGCGGCGAGTTCGGGCAGATCGCTATTGTCGCGTAATCGCCGTGGGACCCCCAGCGCGCCTGCATCATATCTCCCTGCGCGGGCTGGGTCGGCAAACCTGTTGAAGGCCCCGCCCTCTGCACATCAACAATAACAAGCGGTGTTTCAGTCATAGCGGCAAGCCCGATGTGTTCCATCATAAGCGAGAAGCCCGGGCCGGATGTAACGGTCATAGATTTTTTGCCGCCCCAAACCGCGCCCTGTATCGCGATTGATGAAGCGATCTCATCTTCCATTTGTATAAACAAACCTCCGATTTTCGGAAAACGATCCGCTATTCTTTCAACAACTTCCGTCGAAGGTGTTATCGGATAGCCGGCAACAAAACGGCATCCGGCGGCAAGAGCGCCTTCCGCGCACGCGTGGTCGCCGTCAATAAAATGTTTGCCTGTGAGCACTCCTTTAGGATCTGCTTTTTCCATTTTATCTCCTATGCCCGTGCTTTCAGGCGCGTGCCGTAAATTGCAAAATCGGGACAGAGCAGGCCGCACATATCGCAGCCGCTGCAAAGTTCCTGGGCGGTCAAAACCGGCGGGTGATAACCTTTTGCGTTATACTGTTCAGACAATTTAAGCGCGTCTGTGGGGCAGAATTCTACGCAGAATCCGCATCCCTTGCATCTTTCCACAGTGACAACAACTGTGCCCCTGATCTTTTTTTCTTTCTTTTCAGTCATATCGGCCTGATATAATTTGTAAAAATTAAAACTGTTTTCTTGTTTTTGGGAACGGTGAACAGGGGCAATAATTAACAAAGAGATTCAATAGGCGCGCCTGTCCGGGCAAATTCCCGATAACTCTATAAATAACAACAGGTTAAGCCTATGTACAGAAATTCAACAGAACAGCAATTCTATGGGCTTAGCCCGGCACTATACTATATATATGCAAATAATGTGCCTAAATGTTTATATTCTTCAAGGGATTTTTACGGTTTTGAAATTGTTATCTGAATTAATTAATTTTCCGATTATGCTTTCACACTAAGAAGGATAGAGGCAATTTTGCGTACGGCTCTGATTGAAATAAATAAAATGTTGAGGAAAGGGATCTTTTCCGGCTACGCAATCGGAGGAAGCGTTGCAACTTTGTTCTATGTTGAACCGACAGTCACATACGATTTGGATGTAATAGTAAATATTCCAAATAGCGCTAACCCGGATCCACTCAGAGAGATATTCAATTGGGCATCAGATAATAATTTTCCCATCAGTGGTGAGCATATAATCATAAATGGCTTACCCGTACAATTTCTACCCGCATATAATCCTCTTATTATCGAATCCTTGAATAAGTCTTTAGCAATGGATTACGAAGGAGTCAGCACTAATGTCATTGCTCCGGAGTATCTGGTGGCGATAATGATTCAAACATTCCGTCCGGTTGATAAAGAAAGGGCAAGTAGATTTATAAATGATTATAAACCTTTAGATTTAAATAGACTTGAAGTGATTTGCAGAGAATATGGGATAATTGAAAAGTATAATAAAATTATGGCTTTGAGAAATGAACGATAGCGAGAAAGATGAAGCGACGCTTCAAAAAATAATAAAATCGAAAGAAGAATTCCACGCGCGGCAGAGAGAGCTAAGCGTAAAAGACAAGCTGAAGATCCTTGTTAAACTTCAGCGGCTGCATTTATCATTTAAGCCGGAATCGGAAAGACGTGAGATTGAGAAGCCGTGGGATTTTATCGGGGATGAATAAAAACTCTGAGCAAAAATTTTCATACTTCTGATTTTTTTGATTCAAGAAAACCTAAAAATCTGTCTGGTATTTTAACCGCTCTCCCGTCCGGGCCTGTGACAAGAACATGATCTTCATTGAATACGAAGTCAGAATACCCGCGGGCGATAAAAACTTTCATAAAAAGAGCTTTGGAGTTTGCTCGTTGTATTTGATTATCAGATAATTCGGCGGCTTCAGCAGATTTCTTTTCGGGCTAAACCATAATATTTCATATTTAATTTTATTAAGTTTTTATACTATCACCGCAAATCAACCAACCGCCCTCAGTTGATTTTACTCGCCTTCCGCACCAAACGCAACATTCCGCACCTTACCTCACAGAAATACACGCCCTCCGGGAGGTATTTCGCGTTGATTTTTATCGTATATGCCCCGCGTTCATATTCGCTATTAATAATCGTTTCTAACATCTCGCCTGCAACAGAAAAGAGCCGCACCGCTATTTGAGACTTTTCTTTGATTGATATTCTGACGGTTGCATCGGCAGAAAATGGGTTGGGGAATATTTCGGATACAAACAACTTATCACTGCCGGAATAATAATCCGGGGACAGTATATCGCTGTATTTATAACTCCCGTCGTAATCATATTGTTTTAATCTGTAGGCATAGTTGCCTGAAAACGGGGGCGTATCATCAAATTTGTATTGTGTTGCATTTTGTACCGTCCCCGCGCCGCTTATAAAAGCGATGGTTAAAAAGTCTCCCCCGCTGCTCTTCCTTTCGATCTCAAATCCGCGGTTATTAAGTTCAGACGCAGTTGACCAGCGCAATGCGACTTTGTCACCGGTATTTTCCGCCGTGAAAGACGTAAGTTCAACGGGGAGAGCCGCTGCCGAATTATATAATATTGCCCCACTCCCGTTTTGAGTACCGCATAAATATACCCGGTTAAAATTTACAAGATCGGCGTCATACAGATAATAAAAACTATCAGCGGGGAAATACTGCGCGGGTATCCACTTGCCGTAATCCGGATACGGAGCAGTACGCAAAACCATGGCGGCTGATCCGTTGTCCATCATTGTATCTGCAAGAATAATTCCGGCTGCGGAAAACGGCTCAAAAACAAATTTAATTCTGCTTATAAATTTTCTTCTTCCGTCGAACGGATATTTCGCCCAGTCTTTAAGATCCGGGGAGGTATAAAGAAGCGAGTGCGGTTCTGTGGAGTTTGCGCTGTCCGCTGCGGCAAAGAACACACCGTTGCATAGCGCCGTGACTGTGCTGAATGAAGCAGTGCCCGGAATCTGTTTCACAGTCCATTCTCCGGATGTGTTGGAGGATAACAGCACACCCGTTATAGATACTGAGTCACCGGCATAACCCGCCGCGCATATTCTGCCAAAACAGTCCGCGGCGATATCCGACAAAATCAGGTTTGGTATTACCGGTGAGGAGTAATTCCAGGTAAGTCCGCCATCCGTAGAGCGGATCACTCTGTCCCCCCCTGTTCTTGAAGCACACGCGACAAATGTGCCCGCGGGGGTTACCGCCATTTTTTTCATGTAGTTTACCGAGTCGGGCAATTGGCCATAATACTGCCAGGACTGCCCGTCATTCGTGCTTCTGAAGAAAGCGCCGCGGTAAAGATCCTGCGTGCCGGATAATCCTGTGTTAAGATCAGACAGCCTGCGGTAATTTTTAGATTTCCGCGCGGCGTTAATCCGGCCGATCAGGTTTGCAGCTTCATCGCTTCCTGACGAATTATTTCTGGCACCGGAGCCGTACATATACCCGCCCCATTTTTCGATATCCACTATTGTACGCGCGGAATCCGGAAACTGCGCATCGTACCAGGCGCTTCCGTTACCGGAAGTGTAATATCCTTTGGCCGTTACACTGCTGTCTCCGAAGCTCCACCCCGTCGCGGCAGCGTGATCTCCTTTTGCCGCAACGGATAACATAACCACAGAACCCGAAGGCAGGTTTTGCTGTATCCATTGGGAATATCCGTTATCAGAAAGCAGAATTAAGACGAAGAACAAAATATATCTGACGATGATCATACAAAAAACCTTAGGAACTTATAATAAAGCGTCTATAACCGACAGGTAAAATATCGAAAAAAGTGACAGGTGAAGCTACCTCAAGATAGTTTATTACAGAGACGTGCGGGGATTGCGAAATATCAGAGCATCCGTTATTCATTTTGAAACGACTTTAACCTGTGCTATTTTGGGAATATGAAACACAAAAACATCGAAGAATATCTCGAACAGGCAGAGAGGCACCGGCAGTCTATTTTCAGAAAAATGACAGCGAAAGAAAAACTCGATTTATCCTTTTCACTTTACAAAACAGCATGGAAACTTAAACGGGCCGCCATCAAAACCGCACACCCGGACTGGACGGATGAACAGGTTGAGCAGAGAGTAAAGGAGATTTTTTTACTTGCACAATCCTGATAATTTTAACGATTAAACTTCACCCCTTCATTTAATACTTTCTCTTTCTTTTTCAATCATTTTATCTTATCAAAATCATTTTTTTTGTTACTCCACCGGCGACTGAGCCTGTCGAAGTCCCGGCAATTAAGCTATAAATATACACTCCGCTGGGCAAACCTGCAGCATTGAATTCAACTTCATATTCTCCGGGGGGCTTTTCTTCATTAACAAGCACGGCAACTTCCCTGCCGAGGATGTCATACACAGTTATAGTTATGAGGTTAGTTTGTGGCAAATGATTATTTGCGCTTACATTAGGGGTAACGGCGGGGATTGAATATTCTATTTTTGTTGAGGAGATAAACGGATTGGGGTGGTTTTGGTGTAGGCAAAATGATCTCACACTGCTGTTTTCCTCTTCCACACGGGTTGTCGGATTTATGGATATATGTACTCCTGAAGAAGTGCCCGCAATCAGATGTCCGTTCTGATTGAATGCCAGCGACCGTACTCCAATATTTGCCAGGCCTGTATTTACCGGCGTCCAGGAATTACCGTTGTCGGTTGAACGGTAAACCCCAGCACCTGTTCCCGCAAAAACGTGGTTTATAGTATTTGTTTTAAGTACAAATATGTTTTGATTAAGAAATCCCAATAGCGACCAAAAGTTACCGTTATCCACAGAGCGGTAAAGGCCTATGTAATCAGATCCCGCGAAGATATAATCGGTTTTATTTACCGTAAGCGACTGAATACCAAGATATGTCATCCCGGTGATTATTTGCGTCCAGCTATCGCCCTCATTAGTTGAACGATAAACTCCGCCTGATTCATTGCCAACAAAAATATGGCCGCTGGAGTTGAAGGCAATCGCTTTTCCCTGACTGGCAGTTAAACCACTGTTGATCAGTTCCCACGAATTACCTCCGTCTCTTGATCTCCGGACCCCTTGATAACCGCCCGCGAAAATTACTCCGTTTGATTTAATCTCAATAGTTTCTATTACCGACCCTACACCGACATTAAGTTGTACCCAGCTCTCTCCGTTGTCGGTTGAGAGGTAAATGCCGCCGCCTACTGTTCCGGCAAATATATTGCCGACAGAGTCGACTGAAAGAGCAAGAACGTCTGTCTTTGATAATCCGTTTATTTTATGCACCCATTTGTTCCCATTATCAGTGGTTTTGTAAATTCCATCTAAAGTACCGGCAAAAAGGTGGCCCGCACGATTTGCCGCGACTGCGCGAACAGTGCGGTATGGAATTCCAATCTGCTCCCAATTATTGCCACCATCCTCAGTTAAGAAAATTCCGGCAGTTGCAGTTCCTGCATACAGTTTACCGGCTGAATCAATTTCTATTGCGTTGATTTTACTGCTGGTTATATTACTGTTTTTTTGTATCCAGTTATCACCGTTGTTTGTAGAATAATAAATCCCTCCGCCGCGCGTACCAGCCCATATTACATCGTTTGAACCGACAGCGAGCGAACGGACATCATTAACACTAAGCCCGATGTTTATATGTGCCCAACTATTGCCGTTGTCTGCGGAGCGATAGATTCCATTCTGTGTCGTGCTAATAAAAATATAACCATTTGGACTGGTAGCTATCGCACTTATTAATGATGTTGTAATTCCAAAGAATATCGAATCCCATTCACTACCGTTATTAATTGAACGGAAAACACGCCCGTCAGACGTTCCTGCAAAGATATGTCCGGACTGATTTATGCCGAACGAATAAATTTTTTGATTGCTTAATCCGGCGGAATCCCAAGTACTTCCGTTATCAGTGGAACGCCGCACTCCATACCGATACAGTCCCGCAAAAATGTACCCGTTGCCGTTTATTATGAGAGTATTGATTTCCAGCCCGGCAAGACCAACTATATTCCAGTTGTTTCCGTTATCCGTTGAGCGATATATACCGCTGTTCGGTACACCCGCGAAAATATGACCGTTTGAATTTGTTTTAAGCGAAAAGACGTTTGCGTATTGCGGGCCGACTTTTTTCCAGGCAACTCCATTACTGTCTGTGCAGTATATTCCGCTTCCGGGTGTTCCGGCAAAAATTTCTCCGTTAGAACCAGTAGCAAGCGAGATGATTTCCCCGCCGTGCGGTCCGTTTGTCAACCGCCAAAAATTTTGCGCATTCAGCGCTATTGTAATGCAGAGGATAAGAGTGAGGGTTAAGTATGTTTTCAATTGGGTCCCCCTGAGTTATTATTAAAGAACGGTAAAGGAATATTTAATCTGTTTGAGCTTGCCAGGCCAAACGAGATAGTCATCACCGCGAAAACTATAAACAATAACTGAAAAACTGCTTTTGGAAATAAATTTGAAGTAGATGTATGGAAACGGACACAATGCGGCGATGAGTAAGATGGATACCCGTTTGAATCAGACATCAGAAATGCTCCGCATTATTTTTGAATAACAGAACTCAACACAAACATATACACCGCAAAAGGTGTTAAACCGCCTGAATGATCCTGGTAGTTAATCTTCCGGGAAGCCGCGGTTCTTTAGCGATTAATTCGGATTATGACAATTTTCTATAGTTAAAATAATCGAAAATAATCCCGGAATCAACTCCGCCTGATTTAATTATGAACGATGTTGTGGGCGAATGATTAATTGTGAAACGAATGACCGATGTAAGGGCGAATGTTGATTCGCCCCTAGATTGCATTTTTATTTTATTTGGAAACGACCAGACGGAAACCGATGATTTGTATATACTCGGTTGTTTCGTCAATACCGCGTGAATAGACTGCTGCGTTTCCGGTTCCCAGCAATACCGATCCGCCTCTTACTACCTGCTGATACTCTTCGGTGGTAACAGGGTTTGATTCGGGACTGTTCTCGTAAAATTCATCATCATACCTGTCCCAAACGGTTTCTTCAACGTTGCCGCTCATATCAAATATGCCCAACTCATTCGCTTTCTTTGTGCCGACGGGCTGTATCTTTTCATCGGAATTATCCTTGTACCAGCAAACTTCATCGGCATTGTTGCTGCCGCTCCATTTATAATCTTTGCTTTGGTTTCCGCCGCGCGCCGCGTATTCCCACTCGGCCTCGGTCGGCAGGCGGTAACCGTTTGCTTTAAAATCGCAGACGGGCAATCCGGATGTCCATCCGTCGGCGGCCTCTAAATCTGTTTTCCCGTCTATAGTGTAACAGGGGGTGCGACCTTCATTAATGCTTCTTTTGTTACAGTATGCGAGTATCGATGTAATATCTATATGGTGGACCGGGTAATTGGGCCCTCTCTTTGAATAAGAGTAATCTTCCCCTTTCATAAGCGACTCGAATTCCCCCTGGGTGACTTCATACTTACCGATATAAAACGGGCTTAACGTGACTTTATGAACAGGCTGTTCAGAACTCTCCCCTTCTTCGCTTCCCATCATAAAGCTTCCGCCTTCGACCAATACGAACCCGTCGGGCGGGGAAGATGGTTTATCCTGCGAAAATACCAGGGATGAGAAAAGAACACAGAAAAGAAAGATGATGCGCATCAGGACTCCTATTATAGTTAATACCGGCAAATGATGATTTTAATTTGTAAAAATAGTGATTTATATATTTTTATGCCAACCATAATTGAGTATAAGACGCCCGTTAATACCCGCCGGCGCTGTATCCGGCTTAAAGTTGTGCCTTTTATATATCTGGCCGGGCAGTTAAATTAAAGTATATGTCGGAATTTACAAGTATATTTATACCGGCCTTGTTATCATAGCAGTTAAACCAACACAGATGAATAGTTTTATTAATATCAGATATATCGCGTTAATAGTGTTTTTGAACTTACCGCTTTTTGCCCGGCAAAGCGATATTACTTTTGGCGCGCTAAAGAGAATTTATCCTTCAAATGTTACGCAAACGGAAGTGCTTATAACAAAGTCACCGGTGGACGGAAATACATTATTTGCATCTGCAAATACTATCAACTTTTCTCCCTTTTTCGTGAGCGAAGGCGTCTATGCGACAACCGATGCCGGGCAAAACTGGGCCGGCAGCGATACCTGCAAAGGGGGCCCTTTCCTCAGCTTCCACGGCGG
>CAIMOS010000325.1 GCA_903843135.1 uncultured Ignavibacteriales bacterium
CGGAGGGAACACAGAGATAACGGAGGTTTATGTGAGTTTCTCTGCGTTCTCTGTGTTAAAACTCCGCGCCCTCTGTGGTAAAACGATCTCGGTATCCCGGAGGATTTTTTAAACCACAGAGTTAACGGAGGGAACACAGAGATAACGGAGGTTTATGTGAGTTTCTCTGCGTTCTCTGTGTTAAAACTCCGCGCCCTCTGTGGTAAAACGAACTCGATACCCCGGAGGATTTTTTAAACCACAGAGTTAACGGAGGGAACACAGAGATAACGGAGGTTTATAGGGGATCCGCCGGACTTTACGCTGAAAAAGAATATAAAGAAAAAGGGCTGCGGTAAAACAGCCCTTAATTTTTTTTAGACAAGTACCGAGGCTATAGTTTATAGCTCTGAAGCACTTTCATATAATTAGCGCGTTCGAATTGTGCGGGATCGGGAGCGTTAATGTAGCTCATACTTCCGCGCATCTGCTCCAGCGATTCGTATTCGTTTACTTCCATCCAGTACTTCATTCTTGTGAGAACGTCAGTGATGTGGCGAACGCCGAACTTAAGGAGGCAGGAGAGCATCTGTGTGACTTTAGCGCCGGCCATAACCATCTTCAGTACGTCTTTCTCATTATAGATCCCGCTCGTTGCTGCAAGATCCGCCGCAACCCTTCCGTAAAGGATGGCGATCCATCTTAAAGGAAGGCGCATAGCCATCGGAGTGCTTAGCATAACATTGGGTACTACTTCAAGATTTTCCAGGTCAATATCAGGCTGATAAAAACGGTTGAACATTACAATGCCTTTTGCCCCTGCGCCGGAAAGCTGATCAGCCATATTAGCGATCGATGAAAAGAACGGCCCGATCTTTACAGCAACAGGAATTTTAACCGATGCGGTAACATCGTGAACGACCTGAATGTACATTTTTTCTATATCCGCTCCGCTCATTTTCAGGTCGGTGGGAAGGTTATAGATATTCAGTTCAAGTGCGTCAGCGCCTGCTTCTTCCATCTTTTTGGCATAGCTTGTCCAGCCACCGGCTGATTTTCCGTTGAGGCTGGCAATAACAGGAATAGAAACAGCCTGTTTTGCTTTACGAACCTGTTCCAGATATTCTTCCGGACCGACTTTGAAATCCACTACTTCAGGGAAGTAACTGGTCGATTCAGCATAACTTTCAGAGTGGGCGGTGGTATGGTGGTAAAGCTCCAGTGATTCGTGTTCAATCTGCTCTTCAAACAGAGAGTACATTACAACTGCTGCCGCACCGCTATCTTCCATCAACTTGATGTTATCAAGTTCTTTCGAAAGCGGACCCGCGGACGGAACGATCGGGTTCTTTAATTCTAATCCGAGATAATTTGTTGTTAAATCCATACTTCTACCTATTCTTTTGTTGGTTCTTGGTTTGGTGTAGTTGTCGCAGCCATATCTTCGTACTGTTTCCATCTCTTAGTAACATCTGCCTGGGCTGACTTCATTAGTTCTTCTGCCATCTGAGGATGAGACTTTGTGAGCATCTTATATCTTGTTTCCATATAAGCATAGTCGCGGAACTGAATTTTGGGAGCCTTAGACTCAAGCTTAAGCGGATTCTTTCCTTCAGCCGCAACGTCAGGATTATATCTGAACAACGGCCAGTGTCCTGAATCAACAGCAGCTTTCTGGTTCTTCATACCCGTAGCCATATCAATACCGTGGGCGATACAGTGGCTGTATGCAATAATAAGTGACGGGCCTTCATATGCTTCTGCTTCGAGTATGGCCCTGACAGTCTGAACATCATTCGAGCCCATTGCTATCTTAGCAACATATACATTACCGTAAGTCATAGCCATCATACCGAGATCTTTTTTGCCCAGCGGCTTACCGGCTGCCGCGAATTTAGCTACCGCACCGCGCGGCGTTGATTTTGACATCTGTCCGCCGGTGTTGGAATATACTTCAGTATCAAGAACGAGTACGTTTACGTTTTTGCCTGATGCCAGAACGTGATCCAGTCCGCCATAACCGATATCATAAGCCCAACCGTCACCGCCCATAATCCAGACTGATTTCTTAACAAGAAAATCAGCGATGCTGAGAAGATGTTTTGCGTCTGTTACTTTATCGGCAGCGCTTTTTCCTCCGAGGATTCCTTCAAGTTTTTTCTTAAGAGAATCAACTCTTTCTCTCTGCTCGTAAATACCGGTTTCGTCTTTCTGGCCCGCGTTCAGCAATCCGTCAACAAGATCAGAACCAATATCACCGGCAAGTTTCTTGAGTAGATCTTTTGCCTGTAAATTATGTTTGTCGATTGCAAGACGGAAACCTAAACCGAATTCCGCGTTGTCCTCGAAAAGTGAGTTGGACCAGGCCGGTCCGCGTCCGTTTTCGTCAGTGGCCCACGGTGTTGTAGGCAGGTTGCCGCCGTAGATCGATGAGCAGCCTGTTGCGTTCGCAACGAGCATTCTGTCACCAAACAACTGGCTGACCAGTTTTACATAAGGTGTTTCACCGCAGCCGGAGCAGGCGCCGGAGAATTCGAAGAGCGGACGGAGGAACTGAGAATCCTTAACCTGATTGACACTGATCTTCGTCCTGTCCAATTCAGGTAAAGTAAGGAAGAAGTCCCAGTTGGCTCTTTCCGGTTCTCTGAGCGGAACCTGGTAGGCCAGATTGATTGCTTTGTACTTTGGTTCTCTCTTGTTCTTCGCCGGACATACGTCGATGCAAAGTCCGCAGCCGGTACAGTCTTCAACTGCTACCTGCAGGCTGTAGAGCATATTTTCGCCGTACTCTTTTGATTTGAATTTAGTGTGTTTAAATGTTGCCGGTACGTCAACGAGGTCTTTTTCGCTGTATACTTTCGAACGGATTGCGGCGTGCGGACAAACAATAACGCATTTGTTACACTGGATACAAACGTCAACGTCCCATACAGGAACTTCAAGGGCAATGTTTCTCTTTTCCCACTGCGCTGTTGCAAGAGGATAAGTGCCGTCAACAGGCATCGCGCTGACCGGCACACTGTCGCCTTTGCCGTCGATAATGCGGGCAGTAAGGTTCTTCACGAATTCAGGCGCATTACCTGAAACCGGTGGAAGAAGCTGCATATTACTTGTAACTGTTTTCGGAACAGCAACTTCAAAAAGGTTTTCGATTGTCTTATCAACTGCCATCCAGTTCATCTGGACTATCTTATCGCCTTTTGCGCCGTAAGTTTTTTTGATGGCGCTTTTGATCATCTCGATTGATTCTTCGCGGCTGAATATTTTGGAGATCGCGAAGAAGCAGGTCTGCATTATCGAGTTGATCCTGCCGCCCAATCCTACTTCATCTGCTACTTTGTAAGCATCGATGATGAAGAACTTGAGTTTCTTTTCAATGATATCTCTCTGGGCTTTTTCCGGAAGCGAATCCCAGACTTCTTCTTTGGAAATCTTTGTGTTGAGAAGGAATGTAGCGCCTTCCATTGCATCACTGAGCATATCCATCTTTTCCAGGAAGAACTGCTGGTGGCAGGCGATAAAATTTGCGCGGGCAATAAGGTAACTTGATTTCAGCGCCTTAGGGCCGAACCTCAGGTGTGAAACAGTTGTTGAACCGGATTTCTTCGAATCATATACAAAGTATCCCTGTGCGTAATAATCCGTTCCTTCGCCAATGATCTTGATCGAGTTCTTGTTTGCGCCGACTGTACCGTCTGCTCCTAATCCGTAGAATTTTCCGCGGAAAGTTTCAGGCGCTTCGACCGAGAAGTTATGATCGAAATCGAGGCTTGTAAAAGTAACGTCATCAATGATACCAACCGTGAAATGATTTTTCGGTTTATCTTTTTTCATTTCATCGTAAACGACTTTAACCATTGCCGGTGTGAACTCTTTTGATGAAAGGCCGTATCTTCCACCGATGATTTTAGGATAAGCAAACGGCAGCGTACCTAAATTATATCTCTCAGAAACCGCGTTCACGATATCGAGATAGAGAGGTTCGCCGGCTGAACCGGGTTCTTTTGTCCTGTCGAGAACTGCAAGCATCTTGGTTGTCTTCGGGAGAGCATCGATGAATTTGTCAACCGAGAAAGGCCTGTATAATCTTACTTTAAGAACACCAACTTTTTCTTCGCGGGCGGTAAGATATTCAACTGTTTCCTCAACAGCCTCGGCTCCTGAACCCATTATAACGATTACCCTCTCGGCATCCGGTGCTCCGTAGTAATCAAAAAGGTTGTATTGTCTGCCGGTAAGTTTCGCGAATTTATCCATTTGCTTCTGAACTATACCGGGGCAGGCATCATAAAATTTATTTACGGTCTCACGGCCCTGGAAATAAACATCAGGGTTCTGTGCGGTTCCGCGCATTACAGGATTATCCGGCGTCAAACCGCGTTTGCGGTGTGCGATTACCAGATCATCATCAACCATATGTTTCATATCGTCAAAGTTGAGCTGTTCGATCTTCATAACTTCGTGTGATGTCCTGAAACCATCAAAGAAGTGAAGGAACGGGATGCGTGATTCGAGTGTAGCGGCCTGTGCTATTAAGGCAAAGTCCATAACTTCCTGAACCGAGTTTGATGACAGAAGCGCAAAACCGGTAGAACGGGTGGACATAACATCACTGTGGTCGCCAAAAATTGAGAGAGCCTGCGCTGCCAACGCTCTTGCCGAAACGTGGAAAACAGTTGATGTCAGTTCGCCGGCAATTTTATACATATTGGGTATCATCAGGAGCAAACCCTGAGACGCGGTAAAAGTTGTCGTCAGAGCGCCTGTCTGTAATGCGCCGTGCACAGCGCCTGAAGCTCCGCCTTCACTCTGCAATTCGCTGACAGAAGGGGTAATGTTCCATATATTTTTCTTGTCTTCAGCAGACCAGGCGTCACACCATTCACCCATATTGGAGGATGGGGTTATCGGATAGATAGCTATTACTTCGTTTGTGTTATACGCCACATACGCCGCAGCTTCATTTCCGTCAATAGTTACTTTTTTTCTTTCCATTTATATTTCCAGTTAATTAGATAATTTCTTGTCAATAATCAATTATATACTCCCAAAAATTATACCAATAAGATGTGTTCGTTTTTTGGTCATTTTAAGGCTTTTTGCTTCCCTCCATTCTCAATTTTGGTAATTTTATACAGACCCCGTATCTATTTTCTAATTTTTAAGAAACCCTTTCTTTTACAATTATCAACTATTAATAAGGTTGAAATAAATCTCCGTAACCTTTTACAAAACAGGACATTAGAAAGGGTTGAAAGTGCGAATGGTTTTCTTTACATTAAGGTATGAAGTTTTATCCTTTATTTTTCTTATTGGTCTGCCTGCTGGCAATAAACCCATTCCCTCTTTTGGCTCAATATGACACAATTACGGTGAAATATCCGAACGGCAGAGTTGAGTCTGTCGTAACGTATTACAAAAACTACAAAGAAGGGCCGGCGAAATTCTTTTCCGATCAGGGTATACTGCTCGAGGAGAGAAGTTATAAAGATGGCCTCGTGAACGGCCTTGTTAAAACATATTATCCCAACGGTAATCTTAGGGAAGTATTTAATGTGAGTGAAGGCAGACGCGAGGGCCCCGCAACCCTATATGATACTACCGGGCAGATAATCAGCGAGCGGTTTTTCAGCCAGGGAAGAATCTCTGAACCCGGCGCTCCTGCTGAAGAGTTTGAAGATGAAGAAATCATTCTGCCTCCGGGAGTAGAAGAAAATCCGATTGCTGAAATACAAGAGGATACGACCGCCATTGCAGTTGTTGTAACCGCGGACATCCCTTCTGAAACTATTGAAACCCCGGTTAGAAAAGAACCGGAAATAATTGATGAAAATTATTTCTACGCTAAAACTGACATTGCCGCAATTCCTAAAGAAGGATGGGATTCACTATTCGCGAAGATAATTACTCCGCAGCGTGCCCGCGATAAGGGTATAGGGGGCATCGTTGAAGTAAAAACAAAAATCGACAAGTACGGTGATGTGATTGAAACGAAAGTTACAAAAGGGATAGGTCACGGTTGCGACGATGCAGCTGAGATCGCAATTACATATACTAAGTTCTTGCCCGCATACAAAAACGGCGTGAAAGTGAACTCCGAACTAATTATCCCCGTCACTTTCAAGGCTGAGAAGAAAGCCGGTTTTTTCGACTTTCTGAAGTAAATTTTTATTCTGTCCGCCGGTCCTGACTCTATAGTTTGAAAATTCCCGGCGTACAGGATAGTTTTTTCTCATCAGGTCAAACTCTTTCCCCGGGTTTGCCGATCTCGCGCCTTCCCTGAACCGTTCATCATCTTTCATTATATTATAAGCGGACGAAGTGATTTGATAAAAAAATTTCTCGTCACTAACATCGTTTGCAGTTACAATTACCGGGTTATTTACGGGCAGAAGGGATGCGGTCCAGCTCCTGGCGGCTCCAAGGTAGTCACAGAGTGAATTATAAATCATTCTTGTTCCGTTAACCTTTCCCTCGTAGGAGTACCCTGCGATGTGAGGAGTGGCGATATCACAGACATCCGCGAAGCCGGTATTGAAATCGGGTTCATTCTCCCAAACATCAAAAACCTTACGGATATTTTTTTTGGCGCACGCTTTCAACAGACCACGCTCGTCCACAACTCCGCCCCGCGATGTATTAATTAATATTGCGTTTTCTTTTAATGAGCGGATCTTCTCTTCATCTATCAACCGGAATGTTTTATCCTCACCATCAAACGTGAGCGGTACGTGAAGAGTTACAACATCACATTCTGAAAGGCTGCGGAGGGAGTTATATTTTCGATCGCCGGTTTTTCTGTACAATGGAGGATCGGAGACAAGCACCTTCATTCCAAGCGCTTCCGCCGCACTCCGGACTTTACTCCCGATATTACCGGCACCGAAGATACCGATCACCATACCTTCAATAATAAAATTATATTTCACAGAAAGTTCAAAAATGGCCGTCAGGACATACTCTTTTACGGAGTTTGAATTACAGCCCGCCGCGGATGCAAAATGAATCCCTGACCTCTTAATATAATCTGTGTCAATATGATCGGTCCCGATGGTTGCAGTACCAACAAATTTAACGGGGGTGTTTTTAAGAAGTTCCTCATCAACTTTTGTTATTGACCGGACAATGAGTACGTCGGTACTCTTCAGTAAATCCGGCGTGATTTCCCTGCCGGGGAAAGTAATGACAGATCCAAATTGCGAAAAAGCCTCCGGTCCGAAGGGAATGCTTTCATCACATACGATATTTAAGGTTGTGTTCTTTGTCAATGGGTCGCAAAAACTGTAATTTTATTTCAAATTTAATACATTTACAGATAATTTTCATTTTGATTTTGTTATTTTTCTTTATACTATTCCTGTATCATTATATTAATTATAGGTATTTGATAATGAAGAATGTTATATTTTTCATATCAGTCTTTATCTTCTTCGTGGCGGCAAGTGCCGACCTGAAAGCTCAGGGAATTGGTAATCCCGGACAAATAATTTCCCGTTCGCAGGCGAGGCATCTTTTTGGTGAACCGATAGATTTTATGTCTTTTAATAAGAAAGCCCTTCTTAATCTAATCAAGAGAAGCAACTCCGTCCTTATGATCGGGCGTAAAAATGGCCGTTTCGTTATATCCAATTCCGGCAGGGAAGTGCTTTATCCTTCAGACGTTACAATACAGAGCGATGAGGTTATGAACGCTTTCGGATTAGAGGTTCTGACAGAGTTCTTAAACCAGGTTGAAGGCAACAAAGTTTTAATAGAGATACGTCCGGGCGAAGTTCTTACTATCAGTTCAGACACAGAGAACACCGCAGACGGATATACTCTTGAATATTCCGTTCCTTGTCCGCCAATTTGTCCTTGGTGATTCTATAATTGGACCCCCAAATAGTCTGGGCCATTTCTTTAGGTTCAATAATCGTGTGGTTGGCAATACCATTGCGTCAACGGGAAAGCTATTTCCTTAATTACTTTATTGTACTTGCGATCAGCGATCCGATTGGATATTTGCTGAATTATCTATTTCAAACACCCTTCCTGCTGATTTATTTTGTGGCGACTTGCTGTTCATTCATTTTTCTTTTTAACACCGAGACTTTACGAAAAAACTTTCTCTATCTGATACTCGCAATAGTTACAGTTTTCGGAGTTTCGTATTTGTTTATGAACGACGGAGCCATTGAATATATTTTCTTCATTACACACATTCTCATTCTGATCAGGCTGAACTATCTCCTGATTTTAAATGTGGCCAGAACGCAGGCAATAAGTTTGTTTTATGTTATGCTTGTTTTTTATGAAACCCTTGTACTTTCAAAATTCATTAACAATTTTACAAACTTCGCGGACGCTGTTTATTATTTTATCGTCTCAACAGGTATACAGATTGCTCTCGGATTGTTTTTCCTGATTTTTAAGGAGAAGGACCATCGAATCGTTTTTCAGCTTAACTAACCCTGTTTTCTTTTCGGTACTGGTTACCGTACTCATACTTAGTATTACTTTTTTCTTCTACAAGTATGTGATTACTCCTATGCGGGTAGAGCAGCAGAACTTCAGGCTGCAACAGGCGGAGTATATGGCGTTGTTTACCGAATCCGATCCCGATCCTGTTTTCCGTATTGACCTTAGCGGAAAGATCATCCTGACGAATCCCCCGGGTATGCAATTACTTGCCAGCACTAATGTTACGGGCCATAATATATCTGATGTGATCAAGGAGATTTCTTTTAAGGATGTTGAGGAACTTATTACAAACGGCGGATCGAAAGAGTTTGTTATTAACCGCGGAAACCGTTTCTTTAAATTCATTTTGCGGGGAATTCCAAAACTTAAAGTCGGACACCTATACGGCAGCGATATAACCGAGCTTAAGGAACAGGAAAAAGCGCTGATCGCAGCTGTGAAAAAAGCTGAAGATTCGGAAAAACTCAAGGACCACTTTCTTTCTCAGATGTCCCACGAGATCCGCTCCCCCCTGAACTCAATATTAGGATTCAACAGGATTGTGCAGGAGGAATTAAAGGACCAGATACCCCAGGAATTGATGCCAATATTTGCGTCAATTGATTCCTCCGGCAAAAGGCTTTACCGTACTATCGATCTCAACCTGAATATGGCAATGGTACTTACTGATAATTTCAAATTGAGGCCGCAGAAACTGAATCTGGTTGAATTGGTGCAGCCGTTCCTGATTGAGTACAGGCATTATGCTAAAGAGAAGAACATTAACTTTTATCTGGAAAACCATTGTGAAAACCCGATGGCAGAGATAGATCAGTATTCATTCGTTACTATCATTCAGAACCTTATAGACAATGCTATTAAGTATACGAAGGCGGGTGAAGTAAAGATAATCACAAAGAATACACCGGGGAAAATTCACATATCGGTTTCCGATACGGGAATTGGAATTTCAGACGAGTACAAAAACAAACTTTTTGATGTGTTCTCCCAGGAAGTAACCGGATACAGCCGGCCATACGATGGCAACGGCCTGGGGCTGGCACTCTCAAAAAGATTAGTTGAGATAAATCACGGTCAAATATCCGTGACGTCACAAAAGGGTGAAGGATCTATTTTTTCAGTCAGTTTTAATACAATTTGACAAAATGGAGTAGTTATGAAATTACTGCTGCTTGAAGATGATTTTGACAATCAATTATTCATCAATGTACTTTTTAAGGAGTCATTTGAAATTGAGACGGTGGATAATTATGATTCCGCTTTCGAAAAAATCAATGAGACCATTTATGACCTATTTATAATTGACATTTCTCTGCGGGGGAAAATGAACGGGCTCGACTTCGTTCGCGATATCAGAAAATCCGACCGTTATAAAAATGTTCCTGTCGCCTGCCTAACGGCACATAATTACCCAAGGGACAGGCAGAATTCCTTCGATGCAGGCGTTGACCTGTACCTCGTTAAACCAATACACCCCACATTCTTAAAGGATGCGATCAGCACTTTAATCAACAGGACACCGTCAACCTTGGTGCCTGCTGTCTGATTATAATTTCTGTTAAGGGGTTCGGGGAGTAAATGAATTTAACAGGGTGTCTTACCAGTTAAATCAGTAGTAATATCCTATAGAAAAGTAAAAATATATTGGGCCGAAAGAAAAGGGTGATCCGGGGAGGTTATCAATAAGATAGAATGAACGCCCGATAGAAAAATCAGCCGGCCCCACCGGGGTGTTAAAGGATAAAGTTGTTCCCACACCGTGCCTCAAATCCTTAAAGCGGATTTGGTTCTCCACTTCCCAGGTTGAACCCAGATCATACCTGACCTGAAAATAGGTATCAAAGAAAATTTTGAATGGCAGGAAATACCTGTATTCGGCAGAAGTGAGAAAAATCTGTCTACCGCGGTATTCATCTTCGCGCAGGCCGAAAAACGAAGACTGACCGCCTAGCGAGTACTGGTAAGTGAGCGGAAGAGTGGGATCGGCAAAACCGACTTTTGCACGCGCCGCAACATTATGGCGCGCGGTTACCGGTACGTGCGCTTTCCATTCAACACCAAACATCGTAAAACCAAGATCCGTCCCTAATACCTTACTCGCCGTCTCATAATAACCATAAAACTTTATACCGCGGTCGGGATAAGGATATTTGTCCTGAGTATCAATATTGGATGATATGCGCACACTGAAAGATGAAAGCAAAAACGGATTTACTACCAGATTACTTAGATCCTTAACCTGGCTTTTTTCGTATTTAGTTTTAATAATTACATTACCGAAGCGCGCTACCTGCGTTCCAAGGGAGAGGGATGCACCGTAAAAAATCTGCCTGTACTCACCATTCGTAGCGCGCGAAAATACAGACCTGCTTGTTTGCGGAACGTCCGCATATGAATAGATATCGTTGAACTTATAGTAACCATTGATGTTATATGTAAAATAGGAGTCAAATACACGGTTGGCTTTGTGTTCGAGCAATAGTGCAATTGCCCTGGCGCTGAGATAGGAAACGAATCCAAGTTCCGTAGCGCTCCCGAAAATATTTTCATCACGTACATCTATCTGAAACTGTGACGGGTTTTCATTATCGAGTTTGAACCCAAGCCTTATCAGGCTTGAAACTTTCTCATCCACATCGAGCACCAGCCTGTTCCGTCCGTTGAACTTCTCTACAGAAACAATAATGCTCTCAAAAAGATTTGTGCTGCGCAGATTTGTGAGCCCTTGCTGAAGCGCGTCATTACGGTATATATCGCCTTCGGAAAAGGGCAGTTCCCGGAGTATAATTGTCGGATTTGTTTGCTCAACACCCTTAAGAACGATTTCCGAAATTATACCTTCTTTGATGTGAAGTTCCAGTTCGCCGGTTGATTTATCGAAATTTATGCTGTCAAGTTCCGCTAAGGAGTAACCTGAGCTGCGATAGATTCCTAAAAGTTCTTTCACCGTATTAAGTACATTCTGCCCGACAAAAGGCTTGCCGGTTAACTTATTAAGGGTATTTGCAACAGTGTCGATGCTCAGAATGTTTATCCCCTGAACCGAGACGGATTTTATGAGAGGCGCGCGGATACCGTCGAAATACAGTTCATTTTGTCCGTTAACTTTTTCTATGACCGCAAAAATACTGTCAAATTCACCCTCTTGATTAATCTCGTACAACGTATGCATAATCTCCGAATAGGCCACAGAGTCCCGGCCGGCGAATTTTCTCAGGAAACTTACCCCCACGCTGCGGGCCTCTGAAATCACATAATGACTGAGGTAACGCTCATTCCTGCATATCCGCTTATTCAATATCGAATCAAGACGTATTTTTAATTTTTCCGCATAAGGTTTGCTGTTTATATAACCAAGTGTAATAAGCGAATCAGCAGAAGTAAAGGCAGCTGAAGTGATTTTTCCGACATTAGGTTCGATCAGAAAATCCGCGTCGGCTATCTGTCTTTCGTTAATCAGCTTCATAGGGATACTCAGCAACTGGTCTGCCACAAGCCAGGGCAATTCGAGTTCATCACGAGAATAGAGAGGGCTTGTAGTATTTATAGCTATTACGAATTCAGCCCCTTCTTCTTTTGTAATTTTAACCGGAACATTTGCCACCAAACCGCCGTCAACCAAAATAACCGAGTCCATATAAACAGGTGTAAGCAGAAAAGACACGCTTGAACTTGCCCGGACAGCCTGAGTGAGTGAGCCGCTTTTCATAACATAAGGTTCGCCGGTCGTGAGATTTGTACTCACGGCCCTGAACCTGGCTTCAAGCTCATCAAAATTATTTTTGATCCGGATGGGCGCCTGAAAAGTGAGAAGATTCAGATAGTTGGTGAGTTTCTGCCCGTCATTAACGGATGTGGGTAAAATAGGTATAAGTCCGCGGAGACGTAAAGTTAAAACAGATTTATCTTCTGTAAGCTTCTGGTCAATGAACAATTCGCGGCGGTTTATTTTCCGGTTCACAGACAGCAGATCATTCCAGTCTGTATTAATGGCGATAGAATCCATATCATCTATACCGTACCCGGCTGCATACATAGCTCCCACAATACTCCCCATCGAAGTGCCAACCACAATTTCCGGTTTAATTCCCTGTTCAAGTAACGCGCGAAGTACGCCAACCTGGGAAATACCCCGCGCACCGCCGCCGCTTAAGGCGAGGCCGATAACAGGCCGGGCTGCAGGTATTTTTTCGGTTAATCCGAACGGAAGAGATTTTTCACGGTAACCCGGCGAAAGAATAATTCTTTCTCTCTGCGGGAAGCAGTGAATCGCAAGAACAACCAACAGTATGTAAACTAAACGGAACCGCATTTAAGGGGACTAAACTCCTATTGAAAAACCATATTTAATTACTATAAAGTAAAACGATCCGGGCAATTGAAGTGTGATTTATAAACACAAGATCAATACAAGGGTGAATTATAATCAGATCAAAAAGTTTCAGCAAATTGTATATGGAAATTGATATTCTGTAATTCTGCCGGTAAACATCTTCCGGCACAACCGCTGCAGCTCCCGGAAAATAATTTCAGGCGCCCATTTTTATTATCAGGTCCCACTCATTTTTGGCAACCGGCATCACTGAAAGACGGTTACCCCGCTGCAATAACTTCATATCATTCAGTTTTGGTTCGGCCTTCAGAGCAGCAAGCGTTACGGGATTGTTAAAAATCTCTTTAAGCCGGATATCAACCATATACCACACCGGTTTCCCGGGTGTTGACGCGGGGTCAAAATGTTCATTATCTTTTTCCCACGCAGTAAAATCAGGATATCCTTCTTCAACTACTTCGCATATACCGACTACGGCGAGCGGATCAGAGTTACTGTGATAGAACAAAACACCATCGCCCTTCTTGATCGAGTCTCTTAAAAAATTACGGGCCTGGTAGTTCCGTACACCGTCCCAGCAGGTTGTCTGATTCTTACTTTTTTTCAGATCCAGAATCGAGAAAACATCAGGCTCTGATTTGAACAGCCAAAAATTCATAATTCTGATTATTTAGGCTCAAGCGGACGCAACACAATAATGCCGGTATGCTTTTTCACCTTCGATAAGTAAATGTGGAGTGGATCTTTTGTTATCTGCACCTTGGCCCCGGCAAGCGGTGCGTGCATAAAATAAACCTTACCGTTATCTTTTTTAACCGCGATACCTACGTGTCCGATATCCATTCCATCAAGATTCGTCGTTATCGCAATCAAATCACCGTTCATAATCTTATCATAGGCTTTTTCGACTTTTGCGTTCGGAATGCAGTAGTAATCCCTGGAATTGATTTCTTCTTCCTGCCGGGCGATCATCGGGATAAAATCAGGATTCTCTTTCAATTGCCTGTATGAATCCGGGTGTTGTGACATAAATCCAACATTAAACCTGATCTTCTTTCCGCCTGCCTCACGGGTAACATCTTTTACAATCCCTTTTTTCACGTTGTTGTAAATCCAGTCGGAGGAATAATGCAGTCTTGAGGGATACTGATTAATAACTCCGTCCCGGTATCTTACTTTCTGAAGTTCCGCGAGGTAATCATTAAATGTCGTCTTATACTGTTTGATACAGCGGGAGATCACGAGTGTGTTTTCAAGAAAAGTTGTGCAGTCGAGCCCCTCAAGATAAGCAACAAGTTTCTCTTCGCCCTCACGTTCGAGAGTATGCGCCTCATAATCGACGCCGAGAAATGTTTTGCCGATTGTTACTATTATCTCGCTTAACGGCATCGAAGGCATATTTTTATCAATAGATAACTGAAACTTGCTGTCGCAAATGTCAACATCCTTCTGAGTATATACCTGTGCATTTAATTCAAATGTGAGGGCCGCTGTTAAAAAGAAACTTAAAAATAACTTTTTCATAGTTTACATAATTGGTTCGTCATCAGGTCTTGTATAGGTGGTTTCAGATAAAAATCTCTGTTGTTCAACATTATCGAATCTCGCGTATTCCTTCTGGAACTTCAGTTTCACGTCATCGGTCGGGCCGTTACGGTGTTTTGCGACTATGATCTCCGCGATGCCTTCCATATCGTTACCCTGTTCATCGGTGAGTCCTTTTTTGTAATAATCGGGACGGTTGATAAACATAACAACATCAGCATCCTGTTCGATTGATCCCGATTCCCTGAGATCTGACAGCTGCGGGCGTTTATCTGTTCTTGCTTCCGGGCTGCGGTTTAACTGCGCGAGTGCAAGTACCGGAATATCAAGTTCTTTGGCAAGGCCCTTCAGAGATCTTGATATATGCGAAATTTCCCTTTCCCTGCTTTCCTTAATATCAGGAGAACGGATAAGCTGAAGGTAATCTATAACGATCATTCCGATCTGCTTTTCTGTTTTCAGCCTTCTGGCTTTTGCGCGAATCTCGAGGATGGTTTGAGCGGGTGCATCATCAATATAAATAGGAGCGGTCCTGAGATTAGCTGCAATTTTAGGCAGCCTCGCGCTGTCCGCCGAACTTGCTTTTCCGGTGCGGATCTTATACGCATCGAGTCTCCCTTCCGAGCATATGAAGCGGAGCAGGAGCTGAAGTGTGGACATTTCAAGACTGAAAAGCGCGACAGGGATCTTATGCTCTAACGCGGCATTTCGGACAAAGTTAAGCGCCAGCGCTGTCTTTCCCATTGACGGGCGGGCGGCAATAATAACCAGATCGGTTTTCTGAAATCCGCCGAGCAATTCATCAAGGTCATAAAATCCGGTGGGAACGGCAAAATGGGTGTAGTCTTTTCTGTGCACGGTTTCGATGTATTCCATCGCTTTGTGAACAGCAGCGTTCATATCAAGATATGATCTTTTAAGATGCCCTTCCGTTATCTCAAATATTTTACGTTCGGCGTAATCGAGAATTTTAAATGAATCCTCGGTTTCATCGAAAGCCTTCTCGGATATTTCTCCGGCGGTATTGATCAGTTCGCGGAGCATAGAACGCTCGAGAATGATCTTGCAGTGGTTTTCAACGTTGGCAGAAGATATCGCGCTGCCGGAAAGTTCTGCAAGATAGGACAACCCCCCGGCTGCGTCGGCGGTTCCGTTCCGCTGAAGCTCGTCATAAACCGTCATCAGGTCTAAAGCTTCGTTCTTGTTAAAAAGTTTGACGATAGACTCAAATATCAGCTGATGTCTCTCTTCAAAAAACGCCGCGGGTGTAATCAACTGCAGTACGCGCGCAATTGCAGAAGTATCGATAAGAATGGAACCAAGTATTGCCTGCTCAACCTCGGGAGCAGCAGGCATTGATTTGTGCCCGTAATTCTTTTTTGGGGGTTTACTTCTTTTTTCGGATTTATTATCCATTAATTTAAATTGCTTTTATCAGTGTTGAATAAATTTTATTATTCTGGAAAAATTTCATCGTAAAGTTTTCTGAACGCCTGAACGTCTTCCCACGTGGCGCGTTTCCATTCCGGATTTCTCAGCAGCGCTGCGGGATGATATGTCACCATAACTTTCGCCTGGCCGTAATAGAATACTTTTCCGCGGAAACTGCCAAGGCTCTCCTTCTTCTTCAGCAACCCGAAAACTGCAGTGGCTCCGAGGAGCAAGATAAGTTTCGGATTGATGAGTTCAATCTGCTTTTCGAGGTAAGGAAAACACGCATCAATTTCTTCGGAAACGGGTGTACGGTTTCCGGGGGGCCTGCATTTCACAATGTTAGCTATAAATACTTCACTGCGTTCAAACTTTATGGCTTTAAGAATATCTGTTAAAAGTTTACCGGCCCTGCCAACGAAAGGTTCACCCTGGGCATCCTCATCGGCTCCGGGCCCTTCACCGATTACCATCACGCGTGCCTGCGGATCACCGGTGCCAAACACAAATTTATTTCTTCCCTTCCCCAGCGGGCATTTCAGGCAGTTGCAGATAAGGGAGTTCAGTTCATCGATCGACTGCGCCGAACGGAAAGATTCTTCACCGCTGAATCCAAGGCCCGGCTCGCTGATCTTGGTTATTTTAACCACGTTGCGTCCTTTGTTTTCAAAGTCTTCCCGCTGGCTGAAGAGACTGTCTCCGAATATCTCTTTCTGCATTTCGAGTGTCCGAATGATTTCTTCACGGGGGTCGTTCACTTCTTAACTTTCAGAACATTATCAAGAATTACATTTGCAGCATCAAATTTCAGCATCATCGGAACGGCGGTTTGTGATCCGTCTTTAGCGATCAGCGTCAGTTCATTTGTGTCGTGTTCAAACCCGGCGCCTTCTTTTACGGCGGAATTCAGGGCTATAAGATCAAGCCCTTTTGATTTTAATTTATTAAGCGCGTTTGCGGTTTCATTTTCTGTTTCGAGGGCGAAACCGGCAATAACTTTTCCTGCGGTTAAACCGATTAATGATTTTACGATGTCTGCATTTTCAGTCAACTCAATCGAAGCGGGTTTCGCGTCTTTTTTAATTTTATTTTCTGCTTTAACCGCAGGCTTAAAGTCCGCAACAGCGGCGGACATAATAAGAGTATCGTGATCAGTTATCTCATTGCGCAAAGCTGCTTCCATTTCAGACGCTGAATGCACTTTTATTAGTCTGAATTCCTGGTATGGCTTTTCTGATGAAGGGCCGGAAATTAATGTGACTTCAGCGCCCCTGAGAAACGCCGCCTTTGCAATTGCATAACCCATTTTCCCGGATGACCTGTTCCCGATAAACCTGACCGGATCAATATCTTCGTATGTCGGACCCGCCGTAACGATAACTTTCCTGCCGCTGAAATCTTTTTTGCGGCTGCTTAAGACAACTGATACCGCATCAAGAATTTTATCAATCTCAGGAAGCCTTCCTTTTCCCTTCAGCCCGCTTGCCAGTTCCCCTTCTTCTGCTTCAAGAATATAAGCGCCTGTCGATTCTATCTTCTTCAGGTTCTCCTGTGTCAGCACATAATTGTACATATCAACGTCGGCTGTCGGCACAATCATAAGGGGGCATCTGCGAGCGGTAATGAGCGTGGTCAACGCATTATCCGCGAACCCGTGCGCTATCTTCGCAACGGTATTTACAGAAGCGGGAGCGACGATCATTAGATCGGCCCAAAGGGCAAGGTCTATGTGCCAGGTATTTTGAGACGTACCGGACGAAGAATCTCCGGGAAAAATGTTTATGATTACTTCGTTACAGGAGAGGGTTGAAAATGTAAGGGGAGCAACAAAGCGGGCAGCGGAAGGAGTCATTACTACTCTTACTTCCGCGCCGGCTTTTACAAGTTCACGAACCAGAAGGGCGGATTTATAAGCAGCTATACATCCGGTTACACCGAGTATTATTTTCTTTCCGGAAAATCTGCTGCTGTCCATCGCTTATTTAGGGTTTTTTGCCCTGTTTGTATTCAAACTCAATTTCACCGCTGAGAAGGTCGTTAAGCCCTGCTATATGAGGTTTCGGCCTTCTTTCAAATTCGAGTGAAAGTTTCTGCTGCTGAGGATTATTAAAATCTTCGCTGCTTTCGTCATCAGTCTCTTTGGTCGCAACTTCTGTGACCTGTTTGCTGAATTCAAGTTTTCTGTCGTCGTTAATCACGCGGGCTTTTTTTCCCGCTACGATTATGGCTTCGTATACGTTCGAAGCTTTTTTGTCAATCTCTCTGAGATCAATTGGTTCTGCCGGCATATCAGTTTTCCTTTTTTATTATTTTTAAAATCAGATCGTGAAGCTCTTTTACCGCGGTATCAAGCTCCGCGTTTACAACTCTATAGTCAAATTTGTCTTTCTCCTGCAGTTCGTGAACCGCAAGGTCAAGCCTTTTTTTCAAATCCGCTTCGCTCTCGGTTTTCCTGTTCTGAAGCCTTTGCCTCAGTGTTTCAATATCAGGCGGAATAATGAATACTGAAACCGATTCAGGGAACTGCGACTTAATATTCAGCGCGCCTTTTACATCTATCTCAAGCAGTATATGGCGACCCTGATTTATTATATCGAAAATAAAATTCTTATATGTTCCGTAATAATAATCGTACACTTTTTCCCATTCAACAAAAGCGCCTTCTTTAATTCCCTTCAGAAATTCTTCCTCGCTGACAAAGAAATAATCTTTCCCGTGCACGTCATTGCTTCTCGGTTTCCGCGTGGTTGCCGAAACGCTGTAGGTCACTTCGGGCGTCTCCGCCAGCACTCTTTTTAGTATTGTGGTTTTACCCGAGCCGCTCGGAGCGGATATTATAAGGATCTTCCCTTTAGCAGGCGCCATACTATTCTAAGTTCTGAACCTGCTCGCGGATCCGTTCAACCTCTTCTTTGATCTTCACCGCGGCGAAAGTAATCTCCGCCGTGGCTGATTTGGAAGAAATTGTATTCGCCTCACGGTTGAGTTCCTGGCAGAGGAAATTCAGTCTTTTGCCGCTTTCTTCCGTGCTCTGCAAAGATTCGCGCATATATTTAATGTGGCTTTTTATTCTCACGCATTCTTCGGTAACATCGGAACGGTCAGCAAGAAGCGCCAATTCAAGTTCAAGACGTTCGGAGAATTGCGTTGCGTTTTCAATTAGTTCTTTCGCGCGCTGTTTCAGTTTTTCAAACTGCTCATCAACCCCGGCTTTCGTCAGAGTTTCAACTTCGCCGATGATCTGCTCAATTATGTTCAGTCTTCCCGCAATATCCTCAGAGAGCTGCTTCCCTTCTGCTTTTCTCATTGCGTAAAGATTTTCAATTGCCTCGTTAACAACTTTTTTAACAATTTCGAAACCTTCTTCACTGAGTTCGGCAGCCTGTGCTGTAAACAGATCCCTGAATACCAGAAGATGAGAAAGAGAAATCTTGTCCTTTAGTTTATGATCTTTTTTGATCTTTTTCAATCCGGAGATGAATGCATCTATTGCACCGGCATCAGGAGCAAGTTGAAGGGCCCCGCCTTTCTCCGATTTCATCTGAATATTTAAATAGACCTTACCGCGGCGGACGCTTCCCCTTACGAGTTCCCTGATATCATACTCTCTGTTCTGAAGGAGTGAAGGGATACGAAGTGAAACATCAAGAAATTTATTATTAAAAGACTTTAATTCACAGTCTATGACATACCCTTCGCCTGTAGCGGAGGCTCTGCCAAACCCGGTCATACTAAATATCATATAAATCTAAAGTTTAAACTTATAAGTTATCAAAAAATAAGGTTTTATACAATTTGGGAACGATTTTAAACCCGGTAAAAAAGCTTGAAAACAGCTGAATTTTGAGTTGTTTCAGGCAAATCTCATACCCTCGTCCATATTTAATCTGACCATCGGGACAAATATTAATTTTGTTATAATTTCAAAAAAGATTATGTTCCTTGTGTTCAGGAAGCAGAATTCCCTGTTCTGAGGTCAGGCAAGGCATTTTCTGCTCAAAGTTCCGGATGGAGTTATGAAAAATGTTATTATTTTTTCAACTTTTCCCGTGAACGCCACGCTGATCCGGCCGATTCGTTCTAAAAAAAGAGGTTTTAGATTTGGGTTGCCTGGCATTCTTCGTAATGCCGGGGAAGTTACTATCCTCTCTGACTTTCATCATTTTCAACCATCTTGTTTCAGACAACTCTCGACAATCAACTTACCTGGTTATTCAGATTATGTTTATACAAATAACTGTGTATCCAGATCATCTCTGAAATTATTAATCACTGCTGGTTTATTCAATAATAATAAGTACCGGAGAAGTTATGAACCACATAAACAAATTCATCATTACCCTCGTTTTCTTTTCAGGCATTTCCTTCCCTCAGACCGAGCCGCTTGACGGCGACAGTGACGGGAAGAGAGAGGTTTACTCTCTAGACCATCTGCTTTGGATAAGCACACACACTGCAGGTTGGGGATATTCATACGAGCAAACCGCGGATATAGATGCCTCATCGACATCTGGCTGGGGAGGGGGGGGATTTTCACCGATTGGCAACACCACTGTTAATTTCACCGGGGTTTATGATGGCCAGGGATATAAAATAAGTCAGCTGTATATTAACAGGGAAACTGATTACAATGCATTTTTTGGCTGCCTGTCAGGCGCAACAATCAGCAACCTGCAGTTATATCAGGCGCAGATTCACGGCGATAATTTTACCGGGGCATTATTCGGTACAGCTATGAGCTCCACAATTTCAAACTGTTCTTCAACGTTTTATGTTAACGGTTCTCATTCATACACGGGGGGCCTTGGAGGGTATGCCTCCGGCTGTACAATAACTGATTGTTACAGTACTGCAAGCGTGTATGGGGGAACGGCAGGTACAGGCGATCAAATGTATACGGGAGGACTTATCGGTGAACTTAGCGGATCCTCAATTCTCAGAAACTCGTACTACAACGGAGCCGTCTCCGGGCACAATTTTACTGGCGGACTGATAGGAACCTGCAGCTGTCAGGAAGTCAGCAAATGCTACAGCAAAGGAAGTGTTATGGGAAACGACCGGACAGGCGGACTTATCGGGCATCTCAATAATGATATTGACAACTGTTACAGCCGTTCGGCGATTTCAGTTAATGTTACCGGAAGTGAAGTGGGGGGATTATTCGGTGCGGTCTGGAACAATACTATTTCTAATTGTTATTCAACGGGAACTGTTTCCGGAACTTCGAGTGTGGGTGGGTTAATCGGCTATAACTATAGTCCCCCAACTATCTCTGGTTGTTTCTGGGACACCCAGACATCCGGCAGCTCCTCAAGCGCGGGCGGAACCGGCAAAACAACCGCGGAAATGAAAACGCAGTCAACATTTACGGACGCCGGCTGGAGCACTTCAATCTGGAATATGGATTCCGGGAATGACGGTTATCCATACTTCGACTGGGAAAACCCCGGGGGATCGCCGTTACCTGTCGAACTTACTTTTTTCACCTCTCAAGTAATTAATAATGATGTGTATCTGAAATGGGAAACCTCTACGGAAATAGATAACTACGGGTTTGAAGTTCAAAGAGTTAAAAGTGAAGAGTTAAATGTTAAAAGTTTTGAAACAATTGGTTTTGTTCAGGGCGCAGGAAACAGCAGTTCGCCAAGATCATATTCATTTGCAGATAGAAATCTTGCAAACGGCGATTACCTGTACCGCTTAAAACAAATCAATACGAACGGCAGCTTTGATTACTGGGGGCAAAAGGAAGCACACATCCTGTTTACTCCCGGGAAATTTGAATTATCACAAAACTATCCCAACCCCGTGAATGACCTTGCAATTATTAAATATCAGTTATCAGTAGACTGCTATGTCACTGTTAAGATTTATGACGCTCTCGGGAGCGAAATTTCGGTTCTTGTGAATGAGCAAAAACCGGCAGGCATTTATAAAGTTCAACTTGACGCAACGCGGCTGACCTCCGGAGTTTATTATTACAGAATTAATGCGGGCGGGTTCAGAGCGGTTAAAAGGCTGATTAATATCCGGTAGGCACAATCAAGCGTTCCGGTTTTTGTGATGTGCTCCGCCGCTACCGGCGGGAATAATTTTTTGTTGCCCCTGATTGTTTTATTGATATGTTTTTGTAAGTTTTGGGAACGTTACCTCAAAATTATTCAATTTTGCGGCAATATCTCAAAAACGGCAAAAATCAATATTACCACTATTCAGGAAGAAGGTAAAGGATGCATAAAAAATTTGATATTGTTGACCGTGCAATAGTCCCTGGCGAAAGAGATAATTGTGCAATTGACTTCTACATTAAACCGGACGAGGGGGAAAAACAGGAAATCCTGAAAGACCTTGATTTTGACGAGCACACTCTTTCATCGGCATTGGACGCGGATGAAGTATCTCGCGTGGAATTCGATACAGACCATACATTTATAATCTGGAAACGCCCGAATAACTACTCCTTCGATCAACTGCTTCAGTTTAATGTATCATCGGTTGGTATCATTCTTTCCAAACAAAACCTTATCGTAATCCTGAATGACGAGTATGAACTGTACGATAAAAGAGGTTTCAACAAAGTAACCTCTCTGTTTGACTACTTCCTGAAAATCTTATATTCCACGATCCGGCATTACTTAGAGCATATCAGAGCAATCAACCTTATGTCGAAAGAACTTCAGAGCAAGGTCAACCTTTCACTTGAAAATAAATACCTGATTATGATGTTCAACCTCAGTGAAAGCCTTGTCTATTATATCAATGCCATCGCGGCAAACAATACGGTGCTCATCAAACTCCGGAACAACGCCCAGAGAATTGGCTTCACCCCGGAGGAAATTGAAGTTATTGACGATCTTATAATCGAGAACAACCAGTGTTATAAACAGGCGGAAATTTATTCGACTGTACTTTCAGGACTGATGGATGCCCGCGGAACACTTGTCAATAATAATATGAACACTCTGCTTAAGAAACTGACGGTGATTAACGTGATATTTCTTCCCCTCAATCTGCTTGCAAGTATCGGAGGAATGTCGGAGTTCAGTATGATGACCCTTGGCATACCGTGGCAGATATCTTACTCGGCTTTCGGACTGGGAATGCTGGTTATCGGATGGTTGACCGCGAAGATCCTTAACAAAATGAACAACGGCAACAGCGAATAAAAAAAAGCCCCGCGGGATCTGCTCCGGCAGGGCTTGAACTGATAAAATATTTTTAGAGTTTACCTTCTTTAGCAAGCCTTCTTGTTATAGTATGCTTCCTGCTGTAGAAGTAATATATAAGCATTCCTATACCAAGCCAGCCTATTAACCGCCACCAGTTTTCAACCGGCAGAGAGAACATCAGTACGGTGCAGCATATTATTCCCATAATGGGAACAAAAGGCACCCAGGGGGCCCGGAAAGGCCTGTCGGCCTCAGGATGGGTCTTTCTCATAATCAATACCGCGGTGCAGACAATTACAAAAGCGAAAAGCGTTCCGATGTTTGTCATTTCCGCAAGTATTCTTAGCGGCAAAAATCCCGCCATAATGGAAACAAATAAACCGGTTGCAAGCGTTGACTTCCAGGGTGTGCGGAATTTATCGTGCACAGCTCCGAAGAATCCCGGAGGGACCATACCGTCACGCGCCATTGCAAGAAGTATTCTCGGCTGACTTAACATCATAACAAGTAAAACCGATGTGATGCCTGTAATAGCTCCCACATCGATGAGCCTCTGCGCCCAGGGAAGTCCGTGACGGGCAAACGCATTTGATACCGGGGCGTTTATGTCTATCTGATCGTAAGGCACCATACCGGTTACGATGGCCGACACGGCTATATATAATATTGTACATACAATAAGTGAAACTATGATGCCGAAGGGAACGTCTTTCTTCGGATTTTTGGCTTCTTCGGCGTGCGTTGACACTGAATCAAATCCTATATACGCGAAGAAGATGATCGCTGATCCCGCGAGCATCCCAAGCGGCATACCGCCCGGTCCGGACTGCCCGAATAATGTGTGCCCGAAGAAACTGATCCCGGTATATCCGTAAGGGGCAAAAGGCACCCAGTTTTTTGAATCAACAAAAAAAGCGCCGACAGCAATTACGAAAAGAACGATCACAAGTTTTACTGCAACCATACCCGTATTAAATCCCGCGCTCTCTCTTATACCTTTAATCAATATAATTGTTATTATAAATGTAATGAGTACAGCGGGCAGGTCAATCACAGATCCCGTCGAAAAGAACGCGCCGCTCCCGGGGTCAAAATCAAACGGCGCCGTTCGCAGCGCCGCCGGTATACCCAGCCCAAAACTGTGCAGAAGGTCCTGAAAATGCGCCGACCATCCGTGCGCGACAGTGGATGACCCGACTGCATACTCAAGAACCAAATCCCAGCCGATTATCCAGGCGAAGAATTCACCGAGAGTGGCATATGCATAAGTATATGCCGAACCCGCAACCGGAACCATCGAAGCGAACTCTCCGTAACAAAGCGCGGCAAAAATACACGCAATACCCGCGACAACAAATGAAAGGATCAGTGCAGGGCCCGTTCTGTCGTGTGCGGCAACACCCGTTAATACAAAAATACCCGTGCCAATAATTGCACCGACTCCAAGCGCAGTAAGCGCCCAGGGGCCGAGAATTCTGCGCAGCCGGTTTTCTCCTTTTGCCTCTTCTAATAGCACAGCCAGAGGCTTCTTTGCGAACATCAGATTCATAAAATATACCTGATAAGTTTTAAAGAATTACGTAATTAATATCTTTGAAATTTTTGCGGCGATCAGGAAGTCTGATTAGGGCGTACAAAAATCACGCTAAAAAATACAACTTCCGGATGACGTGCGAAAGAAAAACTTACTGACTTTATTTTATTGGCAAGGGATAGTTCCCCCCCGTCCGGCACCGGAAATTTTAAGGATTCAAAATCCGCAGTTGGACAGCCTTAATTGTCACCACGCCGCTGCGGGTTCACCGAGCCAGCACCACATAATATAATCCGTTGTAGGCGGCGCTCCGCCGAGCTCGCGGAAACGCCTCGCGTTCTGAGCGCGGTGATAATGGCTGTGCATAAATGCCTGCATAAAGGCTTTCTCTTTAGTTGCGGGCATAAATTCTTTTTTCGCCCAGGGTATTCTGACCTCGGTTTCGAAATCATCAGGACTAATGCCGGAAAGCAGTTCTTTCAAACTTTTATGTGTATCGGCAGCGAAAGATCTGAGCATCTCCGGCTCTGTGAAATCTTCCGCCCTCTTCAGCACGGGCCTCTCCCCGCGCAGCACATATAAAAATGCCGACTGTACAAAGTGAATATGGTACAGAGTTTTGAAAAGAGTTTCATCTTTTAAGGCTTCCGGCAAAGCGGCGAATGCTTTCCAGTGTTCAGCATCGGCCCATTCGTAATGGGAACACATTCCTGCAATGATTTTATTCATAATTTCTCCCGGAAAATATTTTTAAGTAACCAAACTAAAACTTCTTAAGATAATAATTCTCCGGGATAATTCTGCCGGATTCCGTGATGATTACATCCTGCTTTTATTACTGAAAATTCTGCCTGTAATAATGATAAACATTATATGTCTTAAGCGGCACTGTGTTGCTCTTGAAAAATTTGGTGATTATTTCATCCATCGAATTCATTGTATCATAATCAAGAATACCAAGATAGTTTGCTTTTAATCTCGAAAGATCAAGCGGCGGAATCTGATTTATCACCTCCGTGGGTAAAAATGGCCTGTTGACACTCTTGCTCGTGTGAGGAGCATAGACGATCCAGCTAAAAATTATTTTGCTCGTTGCGTCTACATAAGACCAGACAGCTGCATACTGGTCAAACGAGCCGGATGTAATCAGGTTCTCAAAACGAACAGAATCAGCATTATAAATCGCATTCAGAGCAAGATTGGGAACACTGAC
>CAIMOS010000326.1 GCA_903843135.1 uncultured Ignavibacteriales bacterium
AACGCCCGGCTTAATCATATCAGCCTTCACAAAATCGGCTACGCCGATGGCCGCAACCAATATGTCCGCGCTCCTGGTGATAGATTTCAGATCTTTGGATGCTGAATGGCAAACGGTAACCACAGAATTGGCGAATTGTTTTTTCTGAAGCATAATATTCGCAATAGGTTTTCCAACAATATTGCTTCTTCCTATTACAACGAGGTGCCTGCCTTCAGTGGGAATTTGATAAACTTTTAATAATTCCTGTATTCCTGCCGGAGTACAGGGAAGGAATGTATCCACGCCGAGCACAAGTTTCCCGACGTTCTCAGGATGGAGCCCGTCCACATCCTTTGATGGTGATATCGATTTAATGGCTTCCCACTCGCTTAAATGTTTCGGTAACGGCAGTTGTACGAGTATTCCGTCAAATAATTTATCCGCGTTGAATGCGGCTATCCTATCGGTTAAATCAGCCTGAGAGATATCTCCGGGAAGATTTAGCACTTCAGAATGAAAATTAACCTGTTGACAGGCTTTGATCTTACTTTTGACATAAGACTGCGATGCAGGATTATCTCCGACAAGAATTGCTGCTAAACCGGGTTTTTGCCCGGTCTTTGCAAATAAATCAGCCGCTTCAATCTTAACTCGATTGAGAATATCCTGGGATACTTTTTTTCCGTCTATTAATTCCATTGACTACTTGAAGTTAGTTTTTTAACTGAATTCAGGAAAGAAAATTCTTTTAATTGCGGTGCATTTGCCCGTCGCGATCTCTGCTGTGACAAGAACACCACTCAGATGCACGTCGTTTTGAGCCGTTTCATATTTCTGCGGCGTCTGGTAAATAAACCGGTTGATTGCGGCCTGGCTCTTCATCCCTATCACAGATTCATAGGGGCCTGTCATTCCAACATCAGTAATGTATCCGGTTCCGTTGGGTAAGATGCGTTCATCGGCAGTCTGAACGTGCGTGTGTGTACCGAAAATACCGGTAACCTTTCCATCGAGAAACCATCCCAGCGCTATCTTTTCTGCCGTCGCCTCTGCGTGAATGTCAATAAAAATCAGGTTTGTTTCAGACTTAAGTTTTGATAATGCAAACTCCGCGCTTCTGAAGGGGCAATCAATAGTAGCCATAAAAGATCTTCCCTGAAGATTAATGACGCCAACACGGTATTTATCTTTCTGGATAACATACATCCCGTTACCGTGCGTGCCTTTAGGGTAGTTTAGCGGACGCAGCACTCTCGGTTCAACTTTCAGATAATCCTGCGACTGGTGCTTGTCCCAGATATGATTGCCGCCTGTAATTACATCGACGCCCAATTGGAATAAAATCTCACCTTCCGATTTGACAATACCCTTTCCGTCGTTGACATTTTCGCCGTTCGCGATAATTACATCAGGTTTATATTCTTTTTTTAGCGCGGGAAGCCAGGTTTGAACAAAAGCTAAACCGGGTTTGCCTATGATATCCCCTATAAAAAGGACGGTTACAGATTCCATTTGACCAAAATAAATTAATAAATTACTTTCAATATAATTTTTAGTGCAAAAACTTACTACATACTTATTTATCTTTATTCCTAAAAAAACAGAATGTTAGGTCTCGTAGATACACTTTCCCGGATTCAGGATACCCCGATATCAGTAATAGACGTGGAAACAACCGGATTAAGCCCCGGATACAACCGCGTAATTGAGATCGCAATCGTGCAGATTAAAAACGGCGAAATCATCTCGGAATACTCCACCCTGGTGAATCCGGGAAGAAAACTCCCGAATTTCATCACAATGCTCACCGGAATTCACGATTCAGAACTTCAGGATGCCCCGTATTTTGAAGAAGTTTTTACCGAAATAAAGGACAAATTGGAGGGCTCGGTCTGGGCCGGCCACAATTTTCAGTTTGACCTGGGCTTTCTGAGGCACGAATTTCTGCAGTGCTCCGAGGATTATGTCAAGCCCCTTTATCTATGTACGCTCCGTTTATCGAAAAAATTAAATCCCCTTCTGCGAAAAAGAAATCTTAAGAGTTTGGGCTGGGAATACAGGATCCACAATGAACAGAGCCACAGAGCGCTTGCAGATGCAAAGGCCACTGCACAAATTCTTATTAAGATGATCAATCACTCAGTTGAAAAGTATGCATTTTCAACCATCGGCGACCTGATAAATTTCCAGTTCAACAAAATTACTGCTTCCCAGATTGACAGCTTCAGCAGTGATATTGTAAGTGCGATATTAAATGCGCCGGACAGTCCCGGGGTCTATATGTTTTATAATGACAAAAATGAAATTATTTACATAGGCAAGGCAAAATCGCTTAGGAGCAGATTGCTCTCCTATGTGCGTGGCAAGGCCCATTCAAAAAGTAAAAAAATACTGCGGTTTGCAAAAAAGCTGAAATACCAGATCACGTCTTCCGAGTTAACCGCCCTGTTTTATGAAGCAGAGATGATCAAGCAGATCCTGCCGAAACACAATGTGATGCTCAAAAGTTACGGGAGTAAGTACTTCATTCGTATAAACAATGCTGAACCTTTTCCAAAGGTTGAGGTGACAAATCATTTTAACTTTGACGGGGCAGACTATTTCGGGGTTTTCTATTCGCGTAATAACGCGAAAGAATTCCTTAACACAGTCGACAAGGCTTTCCAGCTGAGAGAATGTACCGATAAGGAACTCGCCAAGGGAAAGGGCTGTTTCCTGATGCACATTGAACGGTGCCTTGCTCCCTGTGTAAATAAAAATGCTGAACCGTACTCAGCGGAACTGGAATCTGTTTATAATTTTCTTTACGGCAACCTTCAGGATGTGATCGACAAATTATTGCACAAGATGAAACGCTTTGTAGAGCATCAGCAATTTGAAAAGGCCTCTGAAGTAAAAAGCATCTCCGAAGACATCATTAAACAGATCCACAAATCTTCCCTGCTTCAGGAGCCGATCAACAGGGCAAATCTGGTGATGGTAGTTAATTCGGGTGAATCCAAAGATTATTTATTACTCAAAAACGGCAAGTTATTTATCAGGAATTATCCGCTCTCCCCTCAGACACAATTTGATGATGAATTGAATCATTATTACTTCAGCAGGGAATATGAAACAGCCGTATCAGAAGAAGATCTCGAAAAGCTCAAACTTATGCTCAATTGGGTTGTTAAGAACAGGAACTGCATTTCAATTTATTACCTTAAGAATTACCGGGGAACGGAAGAACTCTACAGTGCTGTCGCCTCTAATTGACCCGGGAGGCCGTAAAGTAAATGTTCATTTTTTACATTTTTAAAGAATAATTTTATTATTTTGAAATAACAAATCATAAATAGTAGTGCAAATGGAAAAGCTCAAGGCTCTTGCAATTTTTTCGGAGAACCGTGATTCTCAGAGTACATATATTGCGTTTGCTAATGATAAGGAATACAGATATTCCTTCAAGGATAAAAGCAAAAGCAGTATTCAGGCGCTCCTGGAAAATAAATTCGACCTGATAATTGTTGAGATTCTTCATCCGGTTATGTCCGAGATTGAGTTTATTGATCAGATCCACGGCATTGATTCCGATGTACCCATCATCGTTGTTTCATCTTATTTTTATGATACAAAAGATATTGTTTTTGGAAACAAAATCGCGGATTTTATTCTAAAACCTCTTGCGCTTGAGAAACTTCAGCAGTCCCACGAAAAATTAAAAGCTCCGGCAGTTGCCGAAAAAGCCGGTGAGGTGGCTGTAACACCTGCAAAAATTGATGACGTAATTCAGGAGTCTAAAAAGCTTTCTGTATTAATTGAAATGTCAAGAAGCCTGAACTCAATTACGGACTTTGACCTTCTGCTTCACCGGATCATAGAACTCGCTGCTGAC
>CAIMOS010000327.1 GCA_903843135.1 uncultured Ignavibacteriales bacterium
AAGCCCCAACGGCGTAATCCGCTGAGGCTGAAAAAATTCTGTTAAGATACCAACAGTGCAATTAACACATAATAATTCTCCCTCATCCGCAGTTGAAATCCGGATCAAAAAAGTTTTTCGGAATTCTTAATTCATAATTTTTAATTCTTAATTATCCGGCCTTCCGTTCCTGTCGTTGTCCCTGAACGCCCTGAGAAATGAGGTCTTGATATTATTGTCAATGTCATTCTCGTTATTAGCGTCATTCGGCTGCAGGACAAGACCGTTTAGTTTGAACCAGGTATACGGATTAACAACCAGTGTTATGTTCGTGATACCGGAGGCTCCGATAAGGACCGGGGTGTCAAAACTTATTTCCTGCGTCGCGGATTTCTTGCACCGGTATACAAACGTGGAATCATTATAACGCCCGTAAACAAGAACAGAATACCTCTCGTCGCTGCCGGTACCGGACTTAAAGGCAGGATCCGGCGGATCTTCAACCGGTTCCGGTTTGTGAATATAGAATTTTGCCTTCTGATATGTACCGTACGGCAGATTGGCCAGCGCGATCTGGTTGAGTGATCCGTCAAGTTTCAGGTAGACGACGAAAGTTCCGGTTTTAACGCAGGTGGAATCGTTACATCCGCAGACGCCGAAGCGAAGGTCCCGGATGAGTAATTTGATTGAATCAAACGCGATAGTATCGGTGAAAGACTTTGCAAGCGAAACATTGGAAGCCTGCAAGCTGAAAGAAAGATTGTTTGATGGTGCAGTAACAACTTCATCATCATCGCAGCCGTAAAAGCTGATTACGAGAAAGGCTGCAATCAACGAGCATACAAATAGCCGTTTCATATGAACCTCTCAAATAAAAATATCTGAATGTGTTACACGGGATAGTACGAAAAAATCCGGATAAAAGTTGTGACGGATTGTACAAGGATCAATTAACAATTAGCAATTAACAATTAACAATTATCAATTAACAATTAACAATTATCAATTAACAATTATCAATTAACAATTATCAATTATCAGATATTGTGTGGCGGGGGAGAACTGGGGGAGGGATATTTATTTGTTTTAAGTAGGATATGTACGAGAGTTGAAGTAGCGTTTCTTCTAAGCCTATTTTAATCCTCCCGCTTCGGCACGGCTCAGCGCGGCGCCTTTGTAAAAGCGGGAGGATTTTTTTTGTGCTGGGCTCGATTGTGTCGGGAAGATTTTATATATTTAACATAATATAAATATTTTCGTATGCCACATTTAACCAAAACAGACCAGAAACATATTCAGAAAATAAAAGATCAGCTTGTCGCGAAGTATGGCGAGTTGATTCATCAGTTGATATGTTTCGGCTCAAGAGTATCGAAGCAGGTCCAGGATACTGATTTTGATGTAATGATCGTTACTTCTGAGAAAATTGACTGGCGGAAAGAGGATGAGATATCAGATGTGTTCTTTTATTACGGTATCGATAATGACATTTTGTTCCATTGTATATTTTACTCACAGGACGAATATTATGTCAAATACAGCTTTATGCCGTTAATTACAGAAGTTAAAACCACCGGGCTTGTGATTTGACAAAAGAAGAAAAGCTGAGCATCATCAACTATCGTGTTGAAATGTCGTTCGCAGCACTGGAAGAAGCAAATTTACTCGTTGCAAATAAATATCTGAATGCAGCTATGAACCGCATCTATTATGCCGGATATTATATTGTGAGCGCCCTCGCAGTTATAGACGGTAAATCACCCAAAAAGCATAAAGGGTTGATTGGTTATTTTCATAAAGAATATATCCACGCAGGGATAATTGATGGGGAAACGGGGAAGATTCTAAAAAAAGCATTTGAAAACAGGATGGCGGTTGATTATGGCGACTTTGTCACAATCACCAAATCTCAGAATGAGGAATATCTAAAAAATATGAGAAAATTTGTTGAAGAGGTTAAGGAATTAATAGATAATAAAATTGCGGTGCTTTGACTTTATTTGCGGGACATGGCCGTTCCTTTTTTTCTTGTACCATAGTTTACATCAATTCTTGCCAAAAGTGTTGTATTACGGCGATAATAATACACAGTTTCCCCCAGGGATTAAATCTACTCAGAGGATTTTTGGGTTTTACAGAACACCTGTCTCACTCAATAATCTCCA
>CAIMOS010000328.1 GCA_903843135.1 uncultured Ignavibacteriales bacterium
CGGAAAATCTTAATTAATGAGATTTCAATTTATTTTTTTTATTGTAATTTTTAGCGGAATACTGATCTCAAGTCAATTATATGATTGGGAGAGCATTATTACACAGCAAAACAAAAATGTTTCTGAAAAATCTACAATTCAACAGCAGGAAAAGAAGAAAATGGATAAAGTCGTAAAATCCGAAGATGAATGGAAAAAAATGCTTACTGATCTCGAATACCAGGTTACACGGGAAAAGGGAACAGAGCGGCCATTCACCGGAGAACTGTATCATAATACCGACAAAGGTATTTATACCTGCAAATGCTGCGGCGCTGAACTATTTAAATCGGATGAGAAATATGATGCGGGGTGCGGCTGGCCCAGTTTTTGGGATGCAATCGACAAAAGTAAAATCACTGAGAAAAAAGATTACAGTTTTGGGATGATCCGCATTGAAGTGATGTGCGCGCGTTGTGATGCCCACCTTGGGCACGTATTTGATGACGGTCCTAAACCTTCGGGAATTCGTTACTGCATCAATTCTGTTTCGTTAAATTTCAAAAAAGAAAGCAAATAGATCTCCGTAATGACCTCAAAAGAACGAGTCAAAATCGCGATGGAACTCGGCACTGCGGACCGGGTTCCGTTGATGTGCCAGCTTTCTCTCGGCCATTATTTCCTTCACTCCGGAATCGATCCTGTTGAAATCTGGTTTACTTCTGATGGATTCTCTGAAGCGCTGCACACGATGGCAGAGAGATATAAGTTTGACGGGATTCTGGTTAATCTGCCGGGGCGCGAAAGAGATTATACGAGCCAGATTAAAAAAATTGAAAGGGGAGAAGAAGAGATACGCATAAACTGGAGAAACGGGCATTACACAGTACTTCCTCGGGACGACAATCCTCACTATTATAATGCTTCCGGCGATCGAAGCTTTCCTCAATTTGAAGAGATTGATCCTGAAAAACTTTTCTATGTTGAACCGTGGGATATTACCGAAGTGAGCCACCCATATACCTGGGGATTCAGCGAACAAGTTGCCCAAAGAGACGGTTTTTTCCCGGAATATCATCTTGATAATATTAAAGACACTATCCGGAAAAATAAAAATAACCTGTCTATACATTCGGAGGTCTTTTCCCCCTGGTCGCAGTTCCTGGAATTGTTAAACTATGAGTCTGCGCTGATTGCGATACTTGATGATCCTGGTAAAGTCAGGGCCTGCCTGGAGCGTTTAACTGAAGGAACCATTGAACTTGCGAAGTCTCAGGCAGAATGCGGCGTCGATGCAATTCTGATCTCTTCCGCATTCGCGGGGGCGGGATTGATCTCCCGTGAGAATTATATCGATTTTGTTCTCCCTTATGAAAAAAGAATTATTGATTCGCTGCATCAGTCAACGGATGTACCGGTTTACACTCATACCTGCGGAAGCATTGGTGACCGGTTAGATCTGATGCTCGAAACCGGAACTGATGGTATCGACACCCTGGATCCACCGCCCTTGGGAACTGTAGAACTTCCTGAAGCAAAAGAAACGCTCAGGAACCGGGCTTTTATTAAAGGCAACATAGATCCGGTTAATACTCTTTTGATGGGAAACAGAGAACAGATTATAAAAGATATCAAATGGCGCCTTGAAATCGGAAAACCGGGTGGCGGATATATTCTAAGCTCGGCCTGCTCCATTGCACCGGGCACTCCAACTGAGAATATTGAATTGCTGTCCTCTATCATCGAAACTGAAGGGAAGTATTAAAGTTGTCCGGCACAATTTACCAGGCTCTCGCTGATGCTGTAATTGAAGGTAATCAGGGTAAAGCTGTTGAGTGCACTGCAGATTTACTTAAGGACGGAACCGATCCAAAGATGATCCTGGATAACGGTTTACTTAAAGGAATGGAAGTTGTTGGAATTAAGTTCAGGGACAATTTGATATTTGTTCCGCAAGTGTTAATTTCAGCACGGGCATTCAAATCTTCTCTCTCTATTCTGGAACCCTTTCTTTCCAAATCCGATACTGAAGGTATGGGGACTGTGGTCATCGGCACAGTAAAAGGAGATATACACGATATCGGGAAAAACATTGTTGCTATGATGTTAAAGAGCAGCGGGTTCAGGGTCGTTGATCTTGGTATCGATGTGAAAGCAGAAAAATTTATTGATGCAATAAAAAACGAAAAAGCTGTTATATTGGGAATGTCTGCACTACTAACTACCACGATGGGCTATATGAAAGCAGTTATTGACAAAATAAAAAATGAGAATCTCAGCGTTAAAACAATTGTGGGGGGCGCTCCAATCAGCAATTCCTTTGCGGAGCAGATCGGGGCGGACGGTTACGCCAAGAATGCTTCCGATGCTGTTGAGTTATCAAAAAGAATAATTAAATAAAATCACATTACATCTAACATATATAATCTTAATCTCCCGAGGTTCTATGCAAAAAATTTACTTTAAGCTGCTTTTTTCTTTCTTCTTTTTTGTCGTATCAGGACAAGTGTTCGCTCAGTATGTGAACGGGCCAACTCACGACCCAAACACAGATTCTACTCCGCCTGAATTTTACAGAACCGTTCCGCAGCCGATGGGCCTTGAGGCGGTCGTTACGGTCGGCGGGTTTGATAATTTTAATATGGGAACTGCATCAGCCGAGCCACATCTTTCCCTGAATCCTCTAAATCCGCAATGGTCATTCTCGGCTTATAATGTTAATACCGCATACAGAACCACTAATGGTTTCGACTGGATTGTGTCAACGCCAAGTTTTGGAATCAGTGTTAACGGTGATCCGGTAACGGCGTATGACTCTCTCGGTAACCTGTATTATGAAACAATGTTTGGGGGAATTACCGGCTGTAAAGTTATCCGTTCAACTAATAACGGCGCAACCTGGACGACCGCTGTTACTTCAATTTCGGGAGTTGATAAAAACTGGATGGCTGCAGATCAGACAAGCGGTCCTTACGGCAATTATGTTTACACAACAATGACAAAGAACGGCGGCGGAAATTTTGCCAGAAGTACTGATTATGGCGTCACATGGACGAACACCGCAAGTTTCACAACACAGTCTCTTCCCGGAATGATGGTTGCTGTCGGGCCTAATACTACGGGCGCAATTGACATACCGGGCGGATTCGTATATGTAGTAACGCACTCCGGTTCTAATGCTCTCGGTACATATACCTTTTATTCATCCAATGATGGCGGATTATCATTCTCGCTTAAGTCGTCAAATCAGTTCTCAAACGTAATCGGGACCGAAATCGCAACCGGGACAGGATTCAGATCAACCGTGAACGGAATGAGGACGAGGCCGTATCCGATGATTGCAGCGGATAACAGCTACGGACCGTTCCGCGGAAGATTGTATCTGGTATATGCATCAAATTTGCCTGCTGGCAGCGGAAATAAACCTGATGTTTTCAGCCGTTATTCTACGGATCAGGGCGCCACTTGGTCCAACCCTGTTACGGTTAACGATGATGCAAATACTCTGGCAAATCATAACTTTTTCCCTGCAATTTGGTGCGATAAATCTAATGGCAAATTGTATGTTAAATTTTATGATTCAAGATTATGCCCAACAAGCGACAGTATGGATGTATTTGCCACATATTCCGATGACGGCGGACTGACTTTTAAACCTAATCAGCGAATCAGCAACGCGACATTCAAAACCAAAGTTTCCAGTTCAGGAACATCACCCGCGTACCAGGGCGATTATGATGCTATTATGTCCCGCGGTAATGTCAGTGTTATGGCGTGGACAGACTTCAGGGCCAATAATTACGGAAGCTATACAGCTTATTTTCCTGATTACGCTATGACTGCAAATCCACAACTTGTTAGTATTACCAATAATAACGATTCCGGTTTTGTTACTGTAGCTGTTCCGGGCGTTAAGCTGTATGATGAATCAGTTACTTTTTCGGCAAGTCTTGCCAGATCTCCGGTAACGGGAACGATTTCTCTAGACTTTCCCGGCGGTAATTCATTAAACAGATATCCCGGTTCCGTGCAGTTAAGAATCAAAACCGCCGGAGGAGTTAGTCTCGGCTCATACACAATTAATATCAAAGGTGAAGGGCCCTCAGGGATTCCTGTTCATATCAGAACAGTTTCACTTAATATTCAGAATGAAATACCTGTGGAGTTGACTTCGTTTAATTATGTAATGATGAAAAATGCTGTAAAACTAAATTGGGAAACTGCCACAGAAACGAACAATAAAGGTTTCGAAGTTCAAAAAAAGGTTAAAACGGGAAATCAGATTGCTGCCTGGGAAACAATAGCTTTTGTTACCGGTGCCGGTAACTCAACTGAACCGCGCAGTTATCAGTTAAAGGATGAAGCTCTCGCTAAGATCGGTACTTATTTCTACAGATTGAAACAGATAGACTTCGACGGTTCCGTAAATTATTCTCAGGAAATTGAAGTTGAGATTACAAAACCGATGCAGTTTGAACTTGGCGCCAATTATCCGAATCCTTTTAATCCGTCAACAAAAATAAATTACTATCTGCCGGAATCAGCGCCGGTCCAGATAAGTGTTTATGATGTTCTGGGGAATAAAGTCTGCGAATTAGTTAATACCTTTGCGCAGGCAGGCGCCCACGAAGCGATATTTGACGCCGCGGCATTCTCAAGCGGCACCTATCTTTATGAGATGAAGTCAGGCAGTTTCGTTAAACGGAATAAAATGCTGCTGATCAAATAAATCCGAATAATTATTAATGGAAAAGCGCCGGACGACCTCCGGCGTTTTTATTTTCTAATATATAGTTCACGACGAGATTTTTTCATTCGGAAATTTTCAGTAAATTTCACCATAATTAATTCCTGATGAATGTGTTTAATAAAGAAAAACAGATAGAGTACTGGAAAATCACCGCGCTCTCCGATATGGAGTTAGCTGAACTTATTATCAATAACGGTAAGATTTTACACGGACTATTTTGCTGCCATCTCACAACGGAGAAGGCGCTTAAAGCTCACTTCGTCAGGAATAACAGTACATTCGCACCTAAGACCCATAATCTGACTTATTTGGCAGAAAAATCCGGACTGGAATTTACACAGGAACATATCCAACTTATGACTGAACTTATGCAGTATCAGCTTGAAAGAAGATACCCGGAATATACACTTGAGTCTCCGTCCCCGCAGTACGCGTACACGATTCTCACCAGAACACAAGGATTTCTAAAGTGGTTGATCGAAAAGTTATAGAAATCGTAAAAACATATATTCGCGAACTTGAATCAAAAGGCGTAACCATCTCGAAGGCATATCTTTACGGCAGCCAGGCGAGAGGAGAAGCAGGTCCGGAAAGCGACATTGACGTGATGCTCGTTTCACCACTTTTTGACGGCGATTACAGACCTTATCTGGTGGCCGTTTGGTGGTCGGATTATCGTTCAGAAAACAAGATAGAACCTTTTATCGTTGGTGAAAAAAGATTTGAGACGGATGATATGTCGCCAATTATCGGTATAGTCAAAGAAGAGGGGATCGAAATAGCGGCCTGATAATTTGTCGCCGAATCCGGCGGGTTCGATATTGTGTCAGCGGGGGGATTAAAAAAACGAAATTGGTTTTGTACTTAATTAGGAGTTCAGTAAAGTTATGAGTACTCTGCTCCAATCCGGGTTTTTTCCGCAGCGATTCTCTTAAAAGCGATAAAGACTTATGCAGCATCAGATCAGGCGAGAATCATATAACCCAAAAACTCATAACAATTAAGTTGTCTCATTTTATAAGCCCCGTAAGTGTCTCGCGATAAATTATAACTGAGCGCCGGATTTGCTCCGGCGTTTTTTTTATTTAAAATGTCGTAGATTTACATCTGATTATTCTATGAAAAATATTATTCCATTACATCAGCGCGGCATTTTTGCCGTTATCCTTGCCGGAATTATCTGGAGTACCGGAGGCATCTTTATTAAACTGATTTCACTGAATGCCTTTCAGTTGTCCAGCATAAGGTCCCTTTTAGCCGCGGCGGTGTTTGCTGTTTTATTTAGGAAGGAAGTATTAAGGATCAACCGGTTATCGGTTATCAGTTCGGTGTTTTATGCTGGGATATTGATACTTTTCGTTGCGGCCACCAAGATGACGAGCGCTGCCAATGCAATCTTCCTGCAGTATACCGCTCCGTTTTACGTGATTGTTCTGGAACCGCTTTTACTGAAAACAAAATTCGAACGCAGCAATCTGTTGATATTGATTATCTGTTTCGCAGGAATGTTTCTTTTCTTCCTGGGGGATTTTGGTGAAAGTTATTTCCTCGGGAATTTACTCGCGGTGGCGTCCGGTATATGTTTCGCCGCGTTTTTGTTATTAGCGCGTAAGAACGGAAATGAATACCAATATTCTTCCATATTCGGCGGGAACATTTTGATATTTATCCTTTGCGCATACTCATTAACTTCGGTTGATCAATTTCAGGCCGGGGACATACTGATGGTGAGTTATCTTGGAATAATTCAGATTGGCATAGCTTACGCGATTTTTGGTTACGGCTTAAAACGCGTAAACGCTATTGAAGCCTCTTTACTTTCGATGATTGAACCCGTTTTGAATCCGGTATGGGTATATTTCGGCTACGGAGAACAGCCGTCGGTTTATTCTCTGATCGGCGGCGGAATTATTATAGCCGCACTTACACTCAATATTTACATTTACAGTAAAAAAACACGCGCCCTGGTTTAAGGGTTTAACCGGCTGATCTTCCAGAATTTCGGCTTTCTTTTATACAATATCCTGTCGTGCAGCCTGTTCATACGTCCCTGCCAAAACTCAAAACTGTCCGGTACTAATCTGAATCCTCCCCAGAAATCAGGGAGGGGGATGGCGCTGTCCTCAAATTTTTCTTTCATTTTTCTAAACCGTTCTTCGAGAACAGTACGGCTCGAAATTTCTTTACTCTGTGCTGAAGCCCAGGCCGCGATTCTCGCGTCTGCAGGCCTCAGATTAAAATATTCTTCTGATTCCAGTCTGGATGTCTTTTTAACTTTACCCGTAATCCTGACTTGCCTCTCCAGTTCTTTCCAGAAGAACAGCAGGGAAGCACGCGGGTTTTCCAGAATTGCCGATCCCTTCTGACTCAAATAATTTGTATAGAACACAAAACCGTTCTCATCAAAATCTTTCAGGAGAACTATCCGGACAGATGGGATATTCTTTCTGTCGGTCGTCGCTAAAGCCATTGCATTAGGTTCGCCGATTCCGGATTTTATTGCTTCCGTGAACCAGAGATCAAAAAATTCAAACGGGTTCTGGGAGACATCAGCAGCATCAAGAGTATGAGATTTATACTCAGTTCTTAATTCAGCAATTGTATGTTTTATTTCTTTTGACATAATTCTATAGATTGAATAAACCGGAAAAATTAGTTTAATAACCGGAAATATAAAGAAACTATCAGACTGAGAACAGTTGGATATCCGGGCAAAAATTTAAGTTGGTCCGAGAAATTAGTTGATAAGATCCGGAGGATCCGGAACTCAAAAGAAGTACTTTATTTATGAGAATGCAATAGAATTTAGTATTTGAATAAAGGAATATTTTATTTAATTTTGTGTCACTGCGAGTGTAGCTCAGTTGGTAGAGCATTAGCTTCCCAAGCTAATGGCCGCGGGTTCGAATCCCGTCACTCGCTCAAAATATTTTTTGGAAATATAAATATTTTCGTATATTTGAAGTCTAAATTTTTGGGGGGGCTTAGCTCAGTTGGTTTAGAGCATCTGCCTTACAAGCAGAGGGTCGGAGGTTCGACTCCTTCAGCCCCCACAACTTAGCCGCAAATTTGCGGCTACTTTTTTGGAGACAAAATTAAAAAATTGAGTACCGGGCAGGTAGCTCAGTCGGTAGAGCAAAGGACTGAAA
>CAIMOS010000329.1 GCA_903843135.1 uncultured Ignavibacteriales bacterium
GGACTACCGTTATAATGAACATTTCCTGTCCGGGAACCCCGACAGTAACCTATGAAGGGAAGACATATAACACAGTGCAAATTGGAACACAATGCTGGCTGAAAGAGAACCTTAATGTTGGAACCAGAATAGATGTAGCTCAGAATGCGTCAAATAATGATACTATCGAAAAGTACTGCTATGATAACAACGAAACAAATTGTGATACTTATGGAGGGTTATATCAATGGAATGAAGCGATCCAGTATGATACATCGCCGGGAACAAGAGGAATCTGCCCTTCCGGCTGGCATATACCGACTAACGCAGAATTTGAAACATTGGTGTCATCAGTAAATAATGACGGAAACGCATTAAAGTCAATTGGGCAAGGCACATTTGGTGGCCAGGGAACAAACACCAGCGGATTCTCGGCCCTCTTGGTGGGCTTTCGACACTTCTATAATTATTTCTGCAATTTTGGCGACATCGTTTATTTTTGGAGTACTACTGAGAATAGTTCTTTTGGCGCAACGAGCCTAGGCCTATTATACAATGAAGATTATATCTATGTAGGCAGCAGCAGTAAGGAATACGGGTTTAGTATTCGTTGTGTGAAGGACTCTAATTAATTAAGAGTTAAAAATGAAGAATTAAGAGTAAAAAAAATTATAATTATTGATTGAATCACTTCGGCAGGGGAATTTGGATTGGTGTGGGGTGCGTGAAGGATTAGGTTATTTATCAAATGAACAATAAGGTTATCCATTTGAAATAAATGAGGAACCGGAGAAAAATATGAAGAAAACAATTTTAATAATTTGCTTTTTAGGATTTGCGCTGCAGGCACAGTCATATCTCTATATTTGGCGGGGCGGAGTAAAAACAGACTCCTTTGTTGTTACAAACAGCCTGAAGATCGATTTCCGTACTTCCGTCATAATGGGCATTCCTTGTCCCGGAATACCGACGGTAACATATGAAGGGAAGACATATAACACGGTACAAATAGGAACACAATGCTGGCTGAAGGAGAATCTTAATGTCGGAATAAGAATAAACGGGAATCAAAATTCATCAAATAACGGAACGATAGAAAAGTATTGTTATAATGATAGCGAAGACAGCTGTTATAAATATGGCGGATTATATCAGTGGGATGAAGCGATGCAGTACTTAACGACACCCGGAACAAGAGGGATCTGCCCTCCGGGATGGCATATACCGGCGAATGCAGAATTCGAAACTTTGGCGGCTTCCGTGAATAATGACGGGAATGCCCTAAAGGCAATAGGGCAGGGTACAGGCAGCGGCCAGGGAACAAACACAAGTGGATTCTCCGCCCTGTTGGCAGGCGGCCACGGTGTTACCTTCTTCTATTTAGGCATCTACGCTTTCTTTTGGAGTTCTATCGGATCCAGTTCAGATGGCGCAGCTGTTTATTGTGTGTATAGCGGGGATCCTAGTCATGGATTCGACGGATATGATATCTGGTATGGATTTAGTGTGCGCTGCGTGAAGGACTCTAATTAATTAAAAATGAAGAATTAAGAGTGAAATAATTTTTAATTATTAATTGAATCTGCCCGGCAGGGGATTTTGGATTGGTGCGGGGTGCGTGAAGGATTAGGCCGTTCATACGTAATCTGAAATTATTTTGTAGCGCAGGTCGCGACCTGCGCTACAATTGCAGATGACTGAGAGTTTTCGTGATGGTGGACTGTGACAAACTGTGAAGTGTATCGAATGAAAGTTAAAACTGCGGAGGCCGAGCTATCAGACAGAGAACTTTTCAGGGAAGATGTGCTGAACAGAAAAGGGAATCAGCCGAATCGGACTGCGTAACAGACTCAAATGAGTATATAAGAGTTGAACAGTTTTTCAATTTTATATTAATTTTATAATAGTTACATTATGATATCAAAATAGAACCAAATGATATGCCAAATATAACTTTAAGAAATATCCCCAAAAATCTTCAGGATAGATTAAAAAAACGCTCAAAACTGAATCGCCGGAGCCTGAACAGTGAGATACTGGCCTGCCTTGAAGAATTGCTGATGCCGGGGAGACTGGATGCTGAAGAATTAATCGCGGAATCCGAGCGGCTTAAAAGCGGATTGAGTTTTAAAGTAACTGAAAAGGAAATTAATTACGCTATTCGCAGCGGCCGTAAATGATAGTTGTCGACACAAATGTAATATCTTACTTTTGGCTGCCCAGTGAATATTCGGAAAACGCGAAGCGCCTTCTCAGATCAGATCCGGAATGGGTTGTGCCTCCTTTATGGAGATCGGAATTCAGGAATGTTCTCTTTTTCTATATCAGGAAAAAGCTGGTACCCGAAGAATCGGCAATTGAGATTATGGAAAAAGCAGAAAAAATGTTTAAGGGAATGGAATATTTCATTCACTCACACGAGATAATAAGCAAAGTTTCCCTCTGCACACTATCGGCATACGATCTTGAATACGTAGTGCTGGCCGAAGGTTTAGGTCTAAAACTTATCACATTGGACCGTAAAATTCTTGCGGAGTTCCCCGGCATGGCGAAATCTTTAAGGGATTATTGAGTTACAATAATTATCATTAAAATGCTTTCCCTGGCAACACACGAATGGATCAGACAGCAGTTATAAATTTATTAAGGGAGTACAAAGTACTCCTTAGCCGGTATTATAAATTACATTCGGTTTATCTGTTCGGAAGTTATGCAAGAGGAACGAACAGGGAGGACAGTGATATTGATGTCGCGGTTGTGGTAGATAAACTGGAAGGCGATTATCTGTCTTACGCTCCTCTGCTTTGGAAGCTAAGGCGGCAAATTGATAACCGGATAGAACCGGTACTTTTTGAAACAGATAAAGACCCTGCCGGATTTCTTGAGGAAATAAAAAGAACCGGGATTGAAATTAATTAGCCTATATTTGCCGGTTTCTTAAATTAATTTCTTTTGAAGAGATGATGGGGAAGTTCTACCGGTAAGCGTGTAATTGAAATGAAACAGAACAGCGCTGTGTTTTATTGTTATCGCTTAACCCTTGCGATAGAAGATTTTTCCGGCTCTTTTTATATGCTCTTTTAGATCAGGGTTATCTATTAAGGAGTAAAGTGAAAGGTCAATCTGGTAAGGCAGTAAGAGATCGTCAAGCTTTTCTGTGATTTTGTTAAATTGTGTAAAGTCCACATCCCCTTTTGTGATTACAAGGTCTATGTCCGAGCCGTTTTTATTGTTTCCCTTAGCACGGGAGCCATATATTATCACTTCTTCAACTTCAGGAAAATAAGCGAAGGTATTATTAATTTTACTGATATAGTCTTCTTTAAGCCCGAACATTAAATGCTCTTATCTTCTTCGTTTTCAATCGCCAATAATGACCGGACTAAATTTTCAAACAGGCCGAAATAATCATTCACTACGCGCGCAGCAATTTCATTGGCCGTTTTCTCATTGTATGTATGGGCTGTTTTCTGCCTGCTCTGGATCATATCCATCCACAATTCGTCTCCCAGAACAAGTTCCCTCTTTATGGCAAGCCTGAACGCATCCCTGCTTCCCTGAATGCCGGCCTCATCCTGATATTCATAATAGTCTTTTATAGTATTCCAGGAGAGTTCGTATGTATATTCAAATGCCTGAATAAGCCCCTGCTTTTCCATTTCATTTAAATCCTCTTTATCAATGAATTTTGATAATTGGCTAAATGCTTTTTTAAGATTAGAGAATCTTTGTTTCCAACGGATGTCTTCGTTACTCATTATGAAGGTTGAGTTTATGTTTGAAAAATTATAAAATCTAATTTATTCAGTTTATTTGGAATGACCAACATTTTATCCGATATCTTCTTCGAAACCATTCGCTGTAAGGAGACTTGGTTTAAATGTGCGGTGCGTGAAGGACTCGAATTAGTTAAGAATTAAAAATGAAGAATTAAGAGTGAAAAAATTTATAATTATTAATTGAATCTGTTCCGCAGGGGATTTTGGATTGAGCAGATGTGATTGAAGAAAGAGTCTGTTCAAATAAGCCCTGCGATAATTTTGTAGTGCAGATCCCTCCTGAGGTGGGCGAACGCGATCTGCACATTGTTCAAGTAAAGTGGATTTGATGGCAATCATAGGGAGCAGAGTACCAGGCAGGTCAGGCCCCGCGGAACGGATGCAGGTCAAGCCCTGCACTACAAATGCAGGTCGAGCTTTGCACTACTGATGCAGGTCGAGCCCTGCACTACAGCAATTAATGTTAAAAAAATCCCTCCCCGAATGTCTTGGAGAGGGATTTTACATAATAGGGAAATTATAACTTATTTGCCTTTTCGAATATTAATAGTGCCTATACTCGTTTTGAGATTGATTTTATTTCCGCCGCCGTTAATTTCAAAATTGGCGGAGACTTCTTTCTTTCCTTTTACTTCAGGTTTGCGGCTCGGGGTGAAGTCTGAAAAGATATAATTCTGATAATCAATATCGCCCCAGGCAGTTATTCCTTTAACCGTTGCGTCAACGGAAGCATTTACTCCGGAAGGAAGTATGAGGTATACCGAACCCATTTTTGTATCAAGTTTTATTTCTCCGTTAAATCCGGTTTTGACCGCGCATTTAATATCGCCGGCGCTGGTCGATGCAGTAAAGCTTTTTAATACATTTGCCACTTCGATATCGCCCGCGGCAGTTTTCGCGGTCAGTTCACCCGCTGCGCTTTTCACTTCAATATCGCCGCCGGATGTGGAGAGTTTTGTCGTGCCGAGTATTTTACCGACTTCAATACTTCCGCCGGCTGTCGTTGCGGAGAGGGCAGCCGCGGCATCTTTGATCTCAATATTTCCGCCGCTTGTGGAAACTGAAAGATCTCCCTTAGCACTTTTCACTTCAATGTTTCCGCCTGCGGTTGAAACAGAAGCAGTGCCGCCGAGATTACCGGTCTCAATATTTCCGCCGGAGGTTTTTATGGTTACTTCTTTATCAAGGTTGCCCGTTGAAATATTTCCGCCCGCGGTTTTAATATTCACTTTCTTCGTCACATTTTTCAGATCAATGTTTCCGCCCGCTGTCCGTATCGTGACCGCGCCGTCGAGGCTGCCGTTTATCTCCACATTTCCGCCCATCGTATTTATATCTACGCTGAACTCTTCCGGAATGGAGATGACGACATCATCGAGATATTCGATGTCACCCGTAGTCGTTACCGTAATATCATTCCCGGACTGGGTAACCGAAATATTATCGAATTCATCTTTGTCGAGGTTTTCGATCTGAATGCTGAATGCATCCCTGGCCCACGGCCTGATATCGACGTTGCCTGCCTGTATATCAACGCTGAGGCTGCCTCCTTTGGATACCTGAAGGTATTTACTGTAACCTCTGTCGCCCTTAACATCCGTGTTCTGCGCGGAGCTCTGGCCGGCGAGGATTACGAACAGCATCACTGCCGCTAAATTCATCGTCGCGAATAACTTTTTCATATGTTTCTTTCCTCTAAAACAGTTTTAGCTTTGAGTTTTATATAATTATTATCATCATTTTCAATTCTTTGCCTGAGGGCTTTCTGCACTTCATCATCAATCTTTCCCGTACCCTTCTGGCTCTCCGCCAGAATATTGATCGCTTCAATTCTGAAAGCGGCGTTTTGGTCATAACTCATAATATTAATAAGCGCGGTTTTAATCTCGTCGTCAAACGGCAGGCCGGCCAAGGTCTTTAAGGCAGAACGGCGGACACCCGGATTCTCATCATACTGGGCTGCTGTAAGGACCGCTGCTTTCACATCTTTATCTATGCCGCGTTCTTTTTTCGAATCCACCATATTGATCGAATTAAGCCGGACGCCGGGGTTCTCATCATTCAGTATCGAGTACATCATAACGCTCTGGATGTTCTGGTCATTGAATGATCCGCTCAGTTTCACGTTCCTGAATGTTTCAAATTCAATTTCCATTTGTCCGGTTTTCGGATCCGAAGCAAGAATTCTGAGATTATTTATCTTCATTCCGCTCTTTAACAGGTCAGAAAGATTTATCTCAGCCGGATTCTGTTCATCGCCGGAAGAAGAGTTAAGACGGACAAAAAGAGAAAGAAGAAATCCGACAACCAGCATAACCGCGCCGCTGAGTATGGGGCGGTAGTTAAGATATAAAAACTCACGGAAGCTGTTAATCAGTTTTTCCGGTGTGAACTTCTTTTCTGTCTCTATCCGGAGCGCGGCGCGAAGCTGGAGCCGTGCATCGCCGGCAAGTTTTTCATCCGGTTCCGGCGTTGCTGTATTAACGAGATTCCTGAGATGCATCTCGTTATTAAGTATCTCTCTGCATCCGGCGCAGGTTGCGAGGTGGTTCTTGACCAGTTCTTCGCTGTACCCGTCGAGTTCTCCGTATGCGTGAAGAAGTACAAGTTCTTTTATTTCCTGATGTTCCATTGCAGTATTAATTTTAATTTTCCAAATAACCGGCCAAACGGCCGCGTAAAATATGAACAGCCTCGAAGAGATACTTCTTGACCGTTCCTTCCTTCGTTTCCAGCATTTCAGCTATTTCTTTAATCTTAAGTCCGTCGTAGTGTTTCATCACAAAAACCATCTTTAATCTCGGCGATAAACTGTCAACCGCTTTTCTCACAACCGCCTGAGTCTCTGAACCGAGGAGAGATTTTTCCGGCGAAAGGCTGCCTGATTTATCCTCGTACTGTTCCGTTTTTGAATCTTCACTATCGGGGTACGGGTCATCCAGCGATTCATAATTCCTTTTGCCGGCTTTGGCTTTATGAGTCAGGCAGACATTTACAGCGATCCTGTAGAGCCAGGTGGAAAATGAACTCTTAAATTCAAATTTCTTCAGTCCCTTGAATGCACGGATAAAGATATCCTGGTACAGATCCTTGGCGTCATCGGGGTCGCCTGTGAATCGGTAGACCGTGGCGAGTACGCGCCTGTCGTAGGCGTAAACCAGCTCCTCGAATGCGCGGTAATCACCGGCTTTTGCTTTTATAACCAGGTCCTGTTCAGTCAATTTCATTTCCTATACTCAGATGTTTAGACTCAGACAAAAATAAAAGGTTGGGTCTGTTTCAATTAACAATTATCAATTATCAGTGGGCGAATATCAATAAAAAACCCGGTTTTGATGCCGGGTTTTTGCAGTTACTTAAAAATAAAAGTCTTTGACCAGTACTTCTTCCGCGTCTTTGTCTTTGCGGCGGAGATACTGGATAAAGTCTTTCGCGTACACTTTATCTTTTTTCGCTTTGTATTTTTCTACCAGTTCCTCAAGTTCTTTATGGTTAAGCGAACTGATGACGTAATGTTTCTCTTCGCGGTCATCGAAGAATCGGAAAATTACTTTTTTCTGTTTTTTCATTTTGCCGGCCTGTTAATTAATGATAGTTTATATTAAAATTGATTCCGAGTGAATGATATCCGAATATAATTCGCTCTTGATTGTTTCCTGTGCTTTACGCGCTTTAGCGAGCGCGTCGAGGATATATCTGCGCGCGATGAATATTTTCCGCTGGTCTTCGTTTGCTTCATCCAGAAGGAGGTAGCCGACATAGATACTGCTGTACATATCAACGAGGTCTTTCGAGGCAACATCCTGGTACTGGATGTCTTTCTTTTCTTTTACGTAACGGACGGATTCGTCAAACAGCGAGCGGATTTCTTTAATGCTCTCAGATAAATTGGTGAGAGTGCTCTTGTACTCTTTTGTTGCCCATTTATTAAAATAAGCGGCGAGGCCGTCATTAATTACCGATCCGGCAGCGCCAACAATCTGCATCTGCGATGTGCCTTCGTAGATATTCGTGATACGCGCGTCGCGGTAGAGCCTTTCGATGCTGAACTCTTTCATATATCCCGTTCCGCCGTGTATCTGCATCGAGTCGTAAGTAACTTTATTCGATGCTTCCGAAAGGAGATACTTTGTAATCGGAGTTAATATTGTAAGGACCCTGTTCGCTTCTTTGTACTTTTCAGTCATTTCGGGATCAGGTTTCCTGGCAAGTTTAGCTTTATCAACTTCGTTCTCATAAAGTTCTTTTCTGTCGAGCCACATACAGGCTTCATAGAACAGTGTCCTGTATGCTTCGATCGTAACGCGCATATCGATAAGCATATTGGAAATAACGGGAAGCTGATAAATCGCCTTGCCGAACTGTTCGCGGGCCTTTGCGTATTTCAAAGCTTCTTCATACGCTGCCTGCATAATCCCGAGCGACTGCGCGCTGACGCCTACGCGGGCGCGGTTCATAAGGTAGATAACGTACTTAAGGAGCCCGAATCTTCTTTCGCCGATAAGCTGTGCGGGGGTATCATTGAACTGGAGTTCGCAGGTGGGGGAACCGTGAATGCCGAGTTTGTGTTCGATGCGGCGGACTTTTACCGTTTCATCGCCGTAGCAGGCAAGCATACTGAGGCCGCGTGCGTCTTTGGTGCCGGCTTCGGTACGCGCAAGAACCAGGAGGACTTCGCCGTTGCCGTTCGTGATAAATCTTTTTACGCCTCTCAGGAACCAGTTTCCTTTTTCGTCCTGGTAAGCTTGGAGTTTAACTGCCTGAAGGTCGGAACCTGCATCCGGTTCGGTGAGCGCCATCGCGCCGGTATATTTGCCGGTCGCAAAATCGGGAAGGAATTCTTCTTTCTGCAGTTCGTTGGCGAACTGATCGATAGTTTTGCCGATGTCCTGCAGCCCGAAAATATTCATCATCGACGCATCCGCGCGGGAGATGATCTCGGTAGCCATCATATAAATAGTATTGGGGAAGTTAAGTCCGCCGTGTTCACGGGGGAGGATCATCCCCATCAGTTCTGCTTTTGAGAGCATATCAAGGGCTTCGCGTGTTCCTTTTGCGTAGCTGACTTTACCGTCGTGGAAAACCGCGCCTTCCTCATCAACCGAAGCCGCACGGGGCGCGATATAGTTAGCTGCGATGTCGCCGGTAATTTCAAGGATCTTGCGGTAGTTCTCAATCGCGTCTTCATAGTTATGCGGAGCGTGCTGGAACTTACTGCTTTGGGCATAATTATCCTCGCTCAGACTGACGATCTCTTTGAGGTCAAGTGATTCGAATTTTTTATGCAGATCAGAATTGTCTGTAAAGAAATTTGGCATAACTATCTCAACTTTTGCTTGAATACGTTAATGAACATCGGAATTATAACTGAAGCATCGCCGACAATACCGTAGTGGGCCACGGAAAAGATAGGAGCGTCAGGATCGCTGTTTATCGCGATAATTTTATTTGATTCCTGCATACCGGCGCGGTGCTGGATCGCGCCGCTGATTCCGACTGCGATATAAAGTTTCGGGCGGACAGTAACGCCTGTCTGGCCGACCTGCCTGTCTGGTGAAACGAAACCCGCGTCAACAGCAGCACGGGAGCCTGCCACTTCGCCGCCAAGAACATTCGCGAGGTCGTGGATCAGTTTGAAGTTATCCATAGTTCCGAGGCCGTAACCGCCGGCGACAATAATTGGGGCGGCTTTCAGGTTTACCTTGCGGTCCTGCCTGTGCTGTTCAATAATCTGTACGATCTCATCAAAATCATTCGGCACATAAGGTATCTCTGTGATGATTCCATTTTCCGCGGCTGAGAGAGGTTCCATCTTCATCACGCCTTCACGGACAGTAGCCATCTGCGTCTCAACATCAGGGGAGATGATTGTCGCGATGATATTACCGCCGAAAGCGGGACGGATCTGAAGCAGGAGATTTTTATACTCGTGTTTAAGATAATTTACATCAGAGATCTGCAGATCGGTACAGTCCGCGGTGAGTCCGCTTTTTGATTTTGACGCGACACGCGGCGCAAGGTCCCTGCCGATAATCGTGGCTCCGAAGAGCATAATCCCCGGCCTGTTCTTTTCGACCAGTTCAATAAGTATCCTGCTGTACGGCATAGTGCGGAAGTGCTCAAGGGAAGGGTGGTCAATTACCAAAGCTTCCTTAGCGCCGTAAAGAAAAGTATGGTTAGCAATTTCTTTTACATTGCTGCCAATAACCACCGCGGTCAGTTTACCGTTAAGTGTTTCGGCAAGTTTTCTTCCTTTTGAAAGAAGTTCAAAACTTACGTCGGCAGGAATTCCCGCCCTTTGTTCAATAAAAACCCAAACATCGTTGCTGCGTTGATTCATAGTCTTAACCTAAAATGTGATCGTGCATTAATTCGTCAATAAGTTGTGCGATTCCTTCTTTTGTGGGAGGGACCGACTGGTGGCCCGAGCCGGAAAGAACAACTGATTCGACTTTATGGACTTTAGTGGGGGAACCGTGAACACCGCAGCGTTCGTTTTCAAGTTTCAGTTCATCCATCGTGAGAGTGCGTATATATAAATTTTTTGTGATGTATTCATTAACCAACTGATCGATATAGAGAAGCGAATTTGATTCGGTCAGTTTTTCCAGTTCCATCAATGTCTTGGCATTTTTGTAAGCCATCACTCTGCGCGCTTTGAATGGTCTCGGATCGGCGGCGTCCTTGATTACCGTGATGAGCACGGGGAGTTTCGATTCGAGGATTTCGTAACCGCCTTCGATTTTTCTTTTTATGCTGATTTTGCC
>CAIMOS010000330.1 GCA_903843135.1 uncultured Ignavibacteriales bacterium
ATCCTCGGTTTCTTTGACGAGAAAACTCTTGCCGAGTTAAAATCAAAGAAAGTATCCGGGGCGCTGATCGTCAGCCTGATTAATAACCTTCACTCCTGCAAAAGGATGAAAGGGAAAATCACGAAAGAAGATTTCAGCGCATACTTTGAACTTATATACAATGGTTTTTACAAGTCAAACGCCGAATCAAAGATAAAGGAAGTCGGCTTTGGAAACTAAAATCATTGATTATATAACCGTCAAACTGAAAGAATACGCAGAGATACCCTCGGTGACCGGAAACGAAACGGTATTTCTTGAACGGCTCAACAGGGAATTCATTACCCACGAAGGAATGTCCCGCCGGACAGTTACGAATGACGGAAAAGGGTACTATTCTCTTTTGAAATGCGGGAATGGACCGGATTTGGTTTTTTGCGTGCATACTGACAGGGTCCCTGATCCGAAGACCAATGAACCGTATAAGAATAAAATTAAGCAGAACGGGGAATTCATTACCGGACAACTTGATAATATTATCAGCATTGCCGTTATGAGTTATCTGAATTCAATCGGGCTAAAGTTTAACATACTCTTCACAACAAGTGAAGAAATATGCTTCTCTTATCCGCAGATTGATGAGGTGATGCAGCTATACGGAATGGTACCTGTTTCAGTGGACATAGATGTTTATTCGCAGGAGACTGATATATCCTCAGGATATATTACTATACGGAATAAATCATTCAGCAGGGAATATGATCAGGAGACTGTGCGTTTACTCAGGAAAGCAGCGGAAGAAAACGATATACCGGTGAATAATGATTCCGGATTATCGCACGATGAGGTGTTCCATCTGATGAGGGCCGTTCCGGGGAGAAACGGCGCTCATCTGGGGTTACCGATATATAACTATCACACTAACCGTGAAGCGGTGAGTGTAAAAGCTGTGCTTAATATGATCTCTTTGCTTAAAGCGGTTATAGAGAAAAACGAAGTTGAGACAGAAGAAGAGCCGTCAGCACTTTTAAGTCCGGTTTCTGATAATTATAAGTAATGCATAAGCCGGACGAGCAGGTACGATATAAATGGAACATGAAAAGCTGTGTTTCTATAACCCCTCCCAACCTCCCCTTTAATAACAAGGGGAGGGGCTTTATAATAATTTTCGTTTTGTGCAGAATATTTTTTTTATAAATAGTATTAAAATCAATGAGGTATAACGATGAACAACTTAGACACTGAATACAGGCTTATGGAGCTTGAATCGCAGTTGCAGGAACTGCAGTATCAGCAGGAATTAAACACAAGGAAATCAGCCGCAAGACGCAGAGGATTTTGGTGGTTTATAATAACATTACTAACAATGGATTTTTTTAACTAATCGGAAAGATGACTTATGGAAAATATTAAAACACCGGGTGTAACAATAACCTGCCTTTGCAAAACCGGTACGCCGGTAAGGCATTTATTGGATGTGGTTATTTGTCCGCAGTGCAATAGAGAGTTGCGCTTGTCCGCGGAGTCCAGAGACAGGCTCTGGACTTCCTATCTCCGGCAAAACGGGCCAAGGCAGCCAATGGATATACCGCTTGTGCAAAAAAGCGGACCGGGCGACAAGGATGCCTGTCAGGCGATTGCGGCGTTTATGGCTCTGAAGTATTTTGGCATAAATGTGACGAAAGAAGAATTTTATGAAAGGTGTGAAACCGCGGGGAGCGGAAATCACGCATTATCGTGGGGCGTGCTGAAAGGAGTGGCAAGTTACGGATTATACGCGTGGCTGATTTCGGGTAATCCATATGAACTTAACGAATACGGTGATGTGATGGAGAAACAGGGATTAACAGAACATGAGGCGAGAGAAAAAGTTGAAAGGCTGATCAGGGAATGCAAAAGTAATGAGAAGATAGTGTTTTATGAAAATTATGAAGCAGAAGTAATAATTTCCAGATTTGTTGAAGCAAAGGCAGCCGTACTCATCCCGACTCTTGACTGGACAGACTACGAGAACCATTCGGTTGTTGTTACAAACATCTGGGACGGATATGTTTATTTTAATAACCCCAATCCGGACACCCTGAACAGAATGGCGACGGAGGAATTTCTACGGAGCTGGCAGAACGAAAAAACGGATTATGATATAATCGTAATTTCCGACAGGAATATCGATTTCGAAGAAATAAACAAGAGAGAATAAAATGCAAATAATGATGGACTATAAACTGTATGCAAAGTACAGCGGAATTCTTGACCGAAGAACAACCGAAAAATTAATGTATTTGTTCCGGATGAATGAATTAATCACAAAGCATATTTCTCAAGAAAGGGAATGCTCCTGCTGTTTTGAATCGTTCTTCGGGAAAGAAGAAGCGAATTATAAGCACGGCAGTTTTGATGAGTATCTTTCCCTGCTTTTTTTGTCGCAGATGATAGACCAGTCGCTGTTTTATATACTTGCTGACAGCAGACTAAATCCCACGTGCCTTATGAAACCGGAAGTATATAATGAGTATGACGAAT
>CAIMOS010000331.1 GCA_903843135.1 uncultured Ignavibacteriales bacterium
AGAACTCGCAGTGCTTGACGGGAGATCAAGTATCTTCGTCGATTCAAAATTCAGTATTACATCCTCTGCCCTCGGAGTGGATTTCAACAAAATGGTTGACCAGTCGCTCAAATCAACAACTGATGACTTTCTGAAGGACACCAATACATTTAAGTTTGAGAAGAATGCGTACAGGAAAGATGCAAAGACGTCAAGTTTTGAATTCGGACAGCCCGCGGCATTCGGATCATTCGCGATTTCTTTCCCCGTCTATGAGAAACTCGTACTTGGCTTCGGAGTCTATTATCCGATGGACATTTCGATGGATATGTATATGGGCGGCATCAAAACGAAACTGACTTCTACCAAACAGGTATCAAGCCAGACTATCGTTATCGATCTGCCGCTTCAGTCGACGTTCGCCTACAATTTCGATTTCCGCGTTAACAGTATGTCTCTTGGCGGAGGTTACCAGGTCTACAGCGGAAAGTATGGTACCACTAACATCGGTTTTGCGGTTTCACGTTATGAAATTTCCAACAATTTCAACCTTCTTCTTAATATCGACGGTATGATGATCCTGAACAAAAACCAGGAATATCATTTCAATAACCCCGTTGATGAAAACATCGACTGGGCCGCGGGAGAGTCGAATGCATTTATGTGGAAATTAAAAGGAAATTTCAAATCAACTAAATGGGGATTCCGATTCGGAACAACCCACAACTTCAAAGATTTCAACTTTACATTCGCTGTAGATATTCTTCCGAGATTTAACCTCTCCGGGCAGTCGTACAGTTACGGATATCAGCCAAAATTCATCAAAGGAAGGCTCCTCGGCGAGAAAGATGAAGCGCTGGATATTATGGTTGACTCGCTTGATCTGGCAAAACCAAACCTGACCGTGCCGACAAATAACCCGTTTGCCAAAGGCTCGGAATTTTCTTTCCCGTCAACCATAACTTTCGGAGTTGACGCGCCAATCTGGGATCACGCGATCGCAATAAATATTGTTAAGTACATCAGTGATCTGTCCTACAAACTGGAACCGTACGAGATCACAAAAAAAGCTAACATCGGTTTCAAAGGAGCACTGGACCTGCAGTTTAAGGATGAACTTAAAGGCTGGGGATTTGCTTTACTCCCGTTCAGGGCGATGTTCTTTGATTTCGACGGGCTTCTGTTCCAGATATTCCGGAAATTCACAAAGTATACAAATCCCCACTACAGGATGAGCGGAGGATTCTTTATAGGCGATGCACAGGTCGGAGGATTCGGAGACCCGTCGCAGTCGAAATCTATTAAGGATTTCCTTGCGCTTCCGCTCCCCACAGGTCTATCCCTGAGCCGGGAATACACCGTTTTCAATACTCTTCGTGTAGGAGTAGTTGTTTTTGGTATTCCTGACTTTGCTCTCAGGTTCGGCGTGGATTACGGTATCTAAAAAGTTCTTAACTTTTCTCAAGGGCAATTCATAAATTGGATTGCCCTTTTTTTATTTATATGAAAAACATAACCTGTTATTACTATGCCAAATGCCGAGATTATCAATCTTACTGAACCGCTTTACTCCGTTTGTAAAAACATCACCGGGCCTTATTCACAAACAGAAGAGTATATTTCACAAGTCAGAAATTATCTCGATTCTGCCGGGGTCACTTATATATCCGGAACCGGGCTCACAATCCTGCTTGATAATCCGCTCGGCAAACCGCCGGCTGAACTGAAAAGCACTTGCGGCGTTCTCATCCCCGCAAGGACGGAAATTCCCGGGCCTTATTTTGTTCTTGAACTCTCAGGGAATTACCTCTTTGCCCGTTCTAAGGGCAATATTGATGAAATAAGGCTCCCTGCATACCAGGCACTGCTTAATTACATTATTGATGAGCAGGTACTTACTGAATCCGGTACCAGGATCGAGATTACACGGGAAACCGGGAAGGAGACTGTGCTTGAAATCTATATGAAGATACGGGATTAAGTTAAAGTCAGGGCGATAGTTAAATGATCAATCATTTCCCGCCGCAGTAAGACCGGTTATCGGTCCGGTAAAACAAGAGTCGGTGATACGAACTTTCCTAAATTCTACAAAATGTCTGATGAACCGACAAACAGAATATTTTTTTCATTCACGGACAGCCGGCAATTTTATAGCAGCCACAATCCGGTTGTTCTTCCAAATTCCGGAAGTCAGTAAATATAATTGTGCAAATGAAAAAGGAGATGGATTTGCGTGTAAGTCCCGGCCATATTAGTCCCTCCGATTATATTTGTTTGAACAATTTCATCCCTTCGGGATTTGCTTCTTCTCATCGAAGTTACAGATCAATTATGAAATACTGAGTAATTAAGACTGCCAAAGTATCTCTTAATCCTCATCATCTTCCTCTCCGGTTTCAACATAATTAACAAATGCGCTTCTTACCGGAGGCGGCATTACCGATTGAGATCCTTTAATGGATTTCCATATTATCTCATTGAATTCAATATCGGGAATTGCATCCTCAACAGCTAAATTCAGTTCTTCACATCTTTCACTGCCGTATGCTCCCGCAATGTTCTTCTCGTTTATATCCCACACCGGCGGGATACACTTATAAGGAGTTAAATCAGCTTTTGCGGTAATCATTCCAAGCAACGGGCGCGCGGCAAGATCGTACTGCGTCATAGGCGACAGTCCTAAAATAAGTTCAATCGTTTTCAGCACGCTTGATGTTGTGTATAATGAGTGATCAATATAATTCCGCTTAACGTACGGACTGATCATCATCATAATCGAACGGTGCGCGTCAACGTGATCGGAGCCGTTCTGCGCGTCATCCTCAAGAATAAATATTATACTTTCTTTCCAGATAGAACTGTTCGATATTCTCTCAACAAGTTTACCGACCGCATAATCATTCTGCGCAACGTACGCCCGCGGAGTCAGCGAGCCTTTCCTTGTTCCGACGGTATGATCATTGCCCATCCTGATGATGCTCAGGTTCGGCACTTCATTCTCTGCTTCTAGCTGACTGAAATCCTTCTCCCATTCTTCATACCGCGTAACATCGCTTATACCCATATCAAAACCCGGGTAGGAAGTACAAGTGTGTTTCAAAAGGTAATCATCTCTCGGAACATAGATTTTCTTTCCCTCCAGACGGTCTTCTTTCACATATTCGCCATAGTTGCGGTATCTCAGTCCCGAAGCCAGAACCCGGTTCCAGATATAACCTGACGACGGTGCGGCAAGTTTTCTGCCTCCCTCATAATCGTAATTGCCGCCCCTGCCGCCATAATAAGTCGGCCAGGTTTTTTCGGTAAAGTCGGATGCATACGCTGCCATTGACCAGTTATGTCCGTCCGCGCTCACTTCAGCATCCACATAAAAATTATCGAAGAGTACAAAATCTTTTGTGAACTGATGCTGGTTAGGCGTTACTTTCTCGCCGAAGATGCAAATCGAACTGTCGCCGTTTCCCTGCGAAATATCACCGAACACCTGGTCATAAGTGCGGTTTTCCTTAACCACATAAAACACATATTTGATCCTGCTGCTCTTAATATTTTCGTGTTTGGAAGGAATGACAGTCTGGCCGGTGGATTCTGATTTATGCGGATTCGAGACCGGTGTATTCTCGGCAACCCGTAAAGAATACCTCGTGATCTCGTGCCTCGATTCAGGCACAGGAATTACGGAGAGTGTACTGTTAATTATGCTCGCGATATACTGACTCTCATTTTCTTCAGGCTGATCCGCCCCTTTCGAGTTTGGGAACGATCCGCTTCCCTTTCCGTTTGTCACATAGATTTTCCCGTTGCTCAAAACCCGGACTCCGGTTGGATACCATCCGGTCGGAATAAAACCTATACTCCTTGCTGCTTTTAAATTGCCTACATCAAACAGGGTTAAAAAATTATTATCAGCATTCGCGATATATAATATTTCATCATCCGGACTCAGGGCAATCGAGTTTGGCGTACTCCCGTATGGCGCATCAGGAGCTATCGATGAGTTCAGATTTAATAAAACGCTTCGTGTTTCATAATCAATTGCTGAAACCGTATTATTGTTTGCATTGGCAACATAAAGTATTGTCCCAGCTTTATTAAAGAGCATTTCGCACGGATGATCGCCCACCGGAATCTCTTTTACAATCTCAAATGATTCCGGATCAATTTCAACCAACCTGCTGCCGCCCCAAACAGAAACAAAGATCGATTTACCCTCCGGGTGGACTATCACTTCGAAAGCCTCAGCCGGAAGCTTTGTCTGTTTAAGTACTTCTTTAGTCTTCGCGTTGATCACATAAAGAGAATTGCTTTCCTTCGTCACGACCAGCAGATAGCCTTTTCCTTTGAACCAGGAAATTCCCGTAGGTGATATTTTTGCCTTTGAGCCCCTGTTGCCGAGAAGGACCGAATCTTTCAGCGTCAGGTTTCCGCGGTTAAAATCAAAAATGTAGATTAAATTATTTTCTCCGCCTGAAGCATAAAGCTGAGTCTCTTCTTCATTCAAGCAAATTCCGCGCCAGGTTTTGTCAATCATAAACCTTCCTGTTTCTTTTCCGGAGTCTGTATCAATGACGGAAAGAGAATGATAACTGAAGCCTGAATTCGAAGTAATGATATACTTTTCATCCTTTGTCGTTATCACATTCATTGGCAGCTGGCCGATTCCGGTTTGTGTCCCGGCAGGAGTTAATCTCCAGCCATTCGGAAGAAGTGTATATTCGCCGTAATTACCGGGGAGTTTCCCGGGATCGTCTTTCTCCGTAAACTGTGATGTCCCGCCGCACGCAGATAACAAAAGAGAAAGAATAATAACCGCGGTTATTTTAAGAATTGTAAATCGCATCATAACTCCATTAACAGATATCCAAATTTACCCCGATTATTCAGCAATACCAAAGATGATGTTGCTGATAGGGATTATCTTAATCTCCCTCAGCAATGCTATCAGATATTGATCACGAGATCAGCATTTATGTAAAGACATAAATGCGGTAAAGACCCATATCAAATGAGTTCCCTCATACTTTGTGAAAGGAACCATTTCAACGCAGAGATTACCACGATTTTCTTCCCTTCGATTGTAAATTCGTCATCCTGCCAGTGTGTTAAGATATAACCTTTTTTTACCCTAAGATAACGCATCGCTTCGATGAGTCCGGCTATTTCCCTTTCCCGGTTACCCGGCGTAAGTTCCCAGGTAATTTGTATGGGCATTGGCTCCTTATTGTTTATAAAATATATAATGTCACACTCACCCGATCCGAAGAAGTAATAAAGATTATCCAATGATGAAATGGAATTGACTGTCAAATTTTCCAGCATCCATCCACGGTCCTCCATATATTTGGTAGATACAAGCCTCTGGATCCCGTTATCAATTACATAAATCTTTTTATCACTTCTGACCTGCTTTTTAGTACTATACTGAAACTGCTCCGCAACTCTTATCAGATATGTTTCTTCCAGATAATGTATATGGGTCCTGACTGTATTGCCGCTACCGTAATCCAAACTGTTCTTCAATGAATTGTAGCTGAATTTCTGTCCGACATTGGAAATCAGATTAGCATAAAGCGACTTTGTTCTTTTTATATCGTCAATGGAATAACGGGCGAAGATATCCTTATAAACTATATCATTGTAAATGTTGAGAAGCAGTTCATTTTCCTCATACAGCACATACTCAGGGATTCCTCCGCCGGTTAGAAATTTGTTAAACATTTTTATGAGTTTAGCCCTGTGTTCGGTCAGGAGTAAACTCGTTTCATTAATTTCTTCGCCTTTTGCCTTAAGGTACTCTCTGAAATTAAACGGCTTTACTTCGATGTCGATGTGCCTCCCTGTGAGTTTAGTACCTATCTCACGGCTTAAAAGCCGCGCATTAGAGCCCGTTATATAGAATTTGAAGCCGTTATCGTAAAAGCGGCGTACGAAATTTTCAAATTGGGGAACATTTTGGATTTCATCAATGAGAAAAGTTTTGAAGGGTCCGAACATTTCAACGATAGTTTCATAAAGATAATTGAATTCTGCTGCGGTTATCCCTGCAAGGCGCTCATCTTCAAAACTCAGATAATAAAAGTCATTTTTCGAATACAATTCTTCCGAAATCTGTTTAAGCATTGTTGATTTTCCGCTCCGCCTTAATCCTGTAAGTACGACTACGTGCGGTAACCGCTTTTTCGATAATACCACAGCGAGGGCATCCCGTTTTATGCCGGAAGGTTTTCTAAGCAGGTTCTCTCTTTGCTCTGCCAAAATGCGTTTTAGGAGTTCTTTCTCAATCATTCTTAAAAGTTATAAATTGATAATATAATTTAATCAGCCCCCGGCAAATTTGCAACCCCATTGCAAATAAAAGGCACTTTATCTGCAATCCGATTGCAAAGCAAAAATATTATCTGTTTTGCAGCGCCCTCTCTCCCGGACGCACCTTAATAAGGCAAACATTAACTCTTCACTCTTAACTCTGAACTGATTATATTAACACAGTAGTTCATCATTTTTCTTATAATAACTATAAGGACCGGAATTATGCAGTCAGATAATATTACCTCAGCTAAAACCGAGCAGACGAAGAACGAATCCCCTCGCAAACCGGTAATTCTTGTTGTTGACGACGAGAAAAAAATACTTGAAGCATTTGAACTTTTCCTCACCGCTGAAAACTGCGAAATGATCTCAGCATCTGACGTGGATGAAGCCCTCGTAAAGATCGAAGGTGTTAAACTTGATCTTATTATCACCGATTTTTACCTGAAGACCAAATCAAGCATTGAACTTTACACACTCATCAAAAAATCCAATCCCGGTGTTCCGATCGCGGTGATTACCGGCTATCCTGAATACATCAGCGAAGAAGATGTGAAAATCTTCGGCGCGGATTATTTCTTTACTAAGCCGCTGGAACTCGATAAGTTGAGAGTATTGATAAGAGAGTGCTGCTTCAGTTGATGCGGTTCTGAAAGTTCAAGTTTTTAATTGGCCGGACACGATGACCGGAAACCACGAATCGTCACCCGGCCTTTCCTCTGTTATATATCAAAACACTTACTTCATTTTTTGCGTCCTCACAAGCTAAATTAAATAAATTTAACACTGAATTTTTAGCGCTAAAGTTAAAGTTTCATTTTATAAATTTGGCCATTATTTATATCAGATCAACGAAAGAATAAGATCGAGACTGTAACCGAAACCAATTCCGAATATTACATTAGTCCGGAAAAAACCGCCGGGAAATACTGGCTTGTATCCGCAGATATGGGTTACGGCCACCAGCGCGCGATTTATCCTCTCCGGGAAATCGCTGAAGACGGGATCATAACTGTTGGTGATAATGATTCGATCTCACCCGCGGAACGGAAGTCGTGGAGGCGTATGCTTTTGGTCTACGAATCTCTTTCCAGGGCTTCCACCATTCCGGTTATCGGCAAACCGCTGTTCAAGATTATGGATGTCCTCTTGAAGATACCTTCACTCTATCCTTTCAGGGACCTTTCCCGTCCCACTTTTCAGGTGAATCATCTTGAATCTTCGATTGCAAAAGGGCTCTGCAAAGGAATGCTTGACAAAGTGATAACCAAACGCCTTCCTTTGGTCACTTCCTTTTTCGCACCGGCTGTGGCTGCTGATCTGGCAGGGCTCGAATCTATATATTGTATTGTCTGCGACTCCGATATCAACCGCGTCTGGGCGGCGAAGAATCCCGATGAAAGCCGGATTAATTATTTCAGTCCCTGCGGAAGGGCGACACGCCGGCTGAAACTTTACGGCGTACCTGCCGAAAGGATTTTTACAACCGGTTTCCCGCTGCCAGAAGAACTGCTCGGCGGCCCTGATTTGCCCGCACTTAAACATAATTTGGCCATTCGCTTAAAGGTACTGGACCCGAAGAACCGCTTTTCCGCCATCCAGGGGAAGAGTGTTGAATATTATCTCGGAGATATCAGCAGCGACAGGCCCGCCAGGCCATTAACCGTCACATACGCGGTCGGCGGAGCGGGCGCACAGAAGGAGACGGCATCACGCATCTTACACAGCCTTAAGGACAAATTGATCTCCGGTGAATTGAATATTAATCTTGTAGCTGGTACAAAAAAACCCGTATTCGATTATTTTACTTCAATCGTAAATTCAATAGCCCCCGGTTTGCCCAATGTGAGGATAATATACGACAGCCAGCTTGACGCTTATATATCAAAGTTCAACCGGATACTTCACGATACAGATATTCTCTGGACCAAACCGAGTGAACTTTCTTTTTACAGCGCGCTGGGTATACCAATTATTATCGCGCCGCCGATCGGTTCTCACGAACGGCATAACAGTATCTGGCTGCGCGAAATCCACGCCGGCATTAAACAGTTAGATCCGGACCACACCGCAGACTGGCTTTTCGACTTCGTCAGCAGGGGACGGTTCGCGGAACTTGCGTGGTCGGGTTTCCTCAAAGGAAGAAAACTCGGAACATACAAGATCAAAGAGATACTGGAAACAGGAATTATGAAGACAGGAGAATCTCCTTTAGAAAGATGAACAATAAAGAGAAAATTTTATTCTTTTATATGAAGACCGGTGGCGGGCACCTTGCGCCTGCGCGTTCTATTGCGGCGGAAATCGATTCTGCTTACAGCGATAATTATGAACCTGTTCTTTGTGATGTTCTTATCGGCGCTCCCTGGATCGTGAAGCAGATACTCGAAACAGGCTACAGGGAACTTCAGTCGCGCGCTGTGTGGTACTATGAATTCCTTTACCTGACAAACAAGTTTGCGCCTATAGCTCTCTGGAACCGCTGGCTGGCGACTCTGAGCATCAAAGAACATATAAAAGGGCTCATCCTTAAGCATAATCCGAAGAAGATAGTCTGCCTTCATTTCTTTATTTATAATGCTATATACAAAGCTGTTGAAGAATTAGGCAGGGATATAAAAATTTACACAATAGTAACCGACCCCTTCACCGCGCATCCCCTCTGGTTTTTTAAGAAGGACCAGAACTTTATTATTTTCAGCGACAGGCTGAAACAGCACGCGCTTAAACTCGAAATCGAAGAAAAAAGATTGAAAGTTTTTCCGGCAATCATTAACAGCGAGTTTAACAGAAGATTAACTCCGGATGAGATTAATCAAGCCAAGAAGGAACTTTATCTCGATGCATCAAAGAAAACCGTGCTTATGCTCGGCGGCGGTGACGGCGTTCCCGGCGGAGCGCGTATATTGAAGAAGCTTCTCGATTCTCAGCCTGACTACCAGATCATAATTGTGTGCGGAAGAAACAATGCTCTGCATAATTCCGTTATCAGGTTAAAAGAGAAATACGGAGCCGAAAATGTAAAGGTCTTCAAATTTGTAGACTTCGTTCATAAGCTGATAAGCGTTTCGGATGTCATTATCACGAAGTGCGGGGCTTCAACAATAATGGAAATACTCCTGCTCGGCAAAGTACCTATCATAATTGAATACATCTGGGAGCAGGAAAAAGGGAATATGGAATATGTTATCAAAAACGGAATGGGCCTTTATATAAGGAACCATAATACTCTGCGGAACCAGATTTCCCGGCTTCTGCACGACCCGGCATACTACAAAGAATTTTCAGATAATATTGTAAAAGCAGATATAAAAAACGGCACGGAAGCGATCACCCGCTATATAATATCTGATCCGATTTAACTAATTTGCATAATTAAATTATTCACTCAGGAAGATCATAATTGAAGCAGAAAATCATCATCGGCTCACGCGGAAGCGAACTTGCGCTCTGGCAGGCTAATTTTATAAAGAGAGAATTAAGCAAAAAAGCTAAAAATGTAAAAGTTGAAATTCAGATCATAAAGACCAAAGGCGATAAGATCCTTGATGTTGCGCTTTCCAAAATCGGCGACAAAGGCCTCTTCACTAAAGAACTTGAAAATGCCCTCCTCTCCGGGGAAATACATCTGGCTGTTCACAGTTTAAAAGATCTTCAGACTGCGCTCCCCGCGGGACTTGAACTTGCCGCCGTGACTAAACGCCACGACGTGGAGGATGTTCTTATCGCCCGTAAAAAAGGTATGACAATATTTGATCTTCCCGAAAACGGAAACATCGCCACCGGGTCACTCCGCAGAAGAAGCCAGATACTTCATCTCCGCCCCGATCTGAACGTTCACGAACTCCGCGGCAATGTTCCTTCACGAATCCAGAAATTCCTGAAGTCTGACTGGGACGCGATTATACTCGCCCGCGCGGGTGTTGAAAGGCTTGGCCTGAAAAAATATATTTCTTCTTATATACCGAAAGACCTTGTACTCCCCGCAGTGGGACAGGGCGCGCTGGGAATTGAAATCCGCGAAGGAGATGAGTTTACAAAATCCGTAGTAAGCAAACTGCACGATGAAAACACTTATGTTGCGGTTCTTGCCGAAAGAGCTTTGCTCAGAGAACTCGAAGGCGGATGCCAGGTACCGATCGGCGCGTATGGGTATGTCAATTCAACCGGACTGTATCTGGACGGCCTTGTCGGCGCGATAGACGGCACTGTTACATACAGAAAGAAACTGAGAGGCAGTAAAAGTCAGCCCGAAAAACTCGGCAGGAAACTCGCGAATGACCTGAGAAAAGCCGGTGCGGGCAGTATACTTGAAGAAATTTATAAATCGGTAAGGCTGAAATAATTCGGTTTATTATTGCGGAACAATTGTCCGCAATAGTAACTAAATCCATAAGTGAAGGATCGCATAATGTCATCCCTTCGGGATTCAGGAAGGATTTATTGCTATAACCTGCAGGCCTTAAACAAGCGCCAATTTTTAACTCTTAACTCTTAATTCTTCATTCTTAATTAAAGCAGAGTTGCCGCCCGTTCATCAAGCAGCCATTCTACCGACGCGGCATTGCGGCTTATAATGGAAGCCGGCATATTCTCAGCACTTTTTTTATTGTTCAGCACTGCATCAACAATCTCCGCTTTATCCGCGCCTGTGACTATGAAAGAGATACGCGAGGCATTCAGTATTGTATCCAGAGTCAGCGTGATAATTTTTGATTTCTGGCCCGGTGCCTTTATAACGCCGCAAATATTGTCTTTAACATATTCAAACTCCATCCCCTTATAAATTGAGGCGATATGCCCGTCCTGCCCGACTCCCAGAAATATCCAGTCAAACACCGGGAGTGTTCCGTTTGAACATTTTAATACACGGCTTATTTCATCAGAATATCTGTTGACCTCAGCGCTGGCATCACCTTCGCCGCGGATTTTATGAACATTCTTTTTATCAATAGGAATGTAATTTAGGAACAGGTTCTGCGCAGTACCGAAATTGCTTTCAGGATGCGACGTGGGGACCAGCTTCTCATCTACCCAGAATAAGTGGGCGCTTTTCCAGTTGATAGCTTCCCTGAAAGTACTGCTTCCGAGCTGTTCGAATAATAATTTGGGAGTATTTCCTCCCGACAGCACGAGCGAACACTCGGCCCCCTCATCGGCTTTTTCTTCACAGAACTTCTGTATATCAAGCGCGAGGGCAAAACAGAGTTCGTTTGGGTTCTTAAAGGTGTGGTAATTTGAACCGGGAGACATAAAAGAACTTTTAGGAATCCTCTTGGTTTCTGTTTGATTATAAAGTTAATTTCTTCATAGTATTACAATAATATATAAATAATTCAATATCATCAAGAGCCGGACGAAATTTTTTGGCATAAAAAAAGCCCCGTCTTAGGGGGCTGTTTTGGAAAATAGGGCTTTTTACTTCGTCAGAACCAGCTTTTTCGTCATACTGAAATCGCCTGAATTGAGGCTGTAAATATAAACTCCCGACGGAAGATTTGATGCCTTGAAGTTAACCGTATACTTGCCTGCCTGTTTAAATTCAGACGCGAGTACCGCAACTTCCCTGCCGAGAATATCATAAACTTTGAGGCTTACGAATCCCGGATTTGCAATGCTGTAGTTGATAGTTGTCGCCGGATTGAACGGGTTCGGATAGTTCTGTCCGAGACTGTAAACAGCCGGTACAGTTTCATCCTTAGCCGAAAGAAGCGGCGAATTATTAACAATAAACTTTCCGCTTTGTGTGCCGGCAATCAGGCTTCCGTTTGCCCCGGGATAGAGCGCTGAAACGCCATAGCCGCCCAGGCCGAGATAAGCCCAGCTGTCGCCGAGATCGGAGGAGGCATAAATTCCGTTCATCCAGAATGATACGAAGATATTATTATCACCGTCAATTCTTACGGCGTAAGCTATATCATCCGGAAGTCCGGGGAGTTTATGGAACGTATTTCCGTTATCGTATGAGCGGTAGACACCGTCTCCGTGCGTGCCTGCGTAAAGCACGCCGTCGCTGCTGTAATCAAGGCAGGTGATAAAATCCTGCGGAATCGCGCCGTAGTACCAGCTGGTTCCGAAATTATTTGTAATTGAAACGCCTGTTCCGAAAGTACCGGCGATTATCGCGTCGTTGTCCGGATCCTCGGTTAAAGCATTTATAACTTTACCTGAAATGTTCTGGTTGCTTGTATCGAATGTCAGTCCGCCGTCGGTTGATTTATAAACACCGAATCCGAAGGTTCCGGCGAAAATAGTTCCGTTACTTGCAACAATCACTGATCTGACGTCTTTCCCCGCGATGGCCGTTGTCCAGGTCGTGCCGCCGTCGGCTGTACGGTGCAGGCCTGCATTAGTACCGGCATATACTGTCGATCCGTCAACTGCAAGTGACCATATCTGAGCTGAAGCCGGCATATTCGCACTGAAAACTGCATCGGGATTCAGGACACCGAGATTATCAACTTCATAAATCTGGCCATTGGCTGTACCTGCAAGTATCGTTGAGGCGTCATACCTTGTTAAGGAAAGAACCGGGTGATCTCCGGGGGCAGTGCCTGAAAGTGACCAGGTGCCGTTGCCTGCTGTTCCAAGCGGATCAGTAGTGTTTACAACAAACGATGAAGCGGCGTGGTCATCTTCACCCGCGTTTCCGTTTCCCGGATTTGAATCGGGATCATCAACATCAGACGCGGACACGTGTGCGTGCAGCGTAAGTGTCCTGTTGAGCGGAACATAACCGACAAATCCGAACGGATTCTGTGATGAGATTGAATAAAGTGAATTAGCAAATACCTGGCCCTTTACGAATGTGCCGGTCAGGTCAACATACGCAAACGGAGCAAAGAAGCATCCGTGAAGCGATGAACCGGTCAGGTCAAGGCTCGTTGCCTCATAAAAATTAAATAAAACTGAATTCGGGATCGTTCCGTTTGTGTTGATGAAGCCGCCGGTAAATGAAACTGTTGCGCCGTCAATATTAACGATCGCGACAGAACCTTTCGGAATATTGAACTCAACTACATCAGCTCCGCCAAAGTCTGTTCCGCTGACATCAAACACGTTCATATAAATATCCGTACCTGTGAGCACAAGCGTGCTGCCGCTTACTACATCCGTGCCGTTTACTGAATAACCGGCAAGGTTTGTTGAAAGAGCATTCAGATAAGCTGAGTGCTGGAGGAAATTAAGCGGTGAACCTGCGGAGGAGGTGCCGTTGGTAATATTAACTGAGGTCAGGTTTCCGGTGGCGCCATATACAACGTTTCCGTTATGGACGGTTCCGCCGCTGTAATTAAGCGTGTTGCCGACGATCAAAACATCTTCGACCGTCGCGTTAATGTTCAGAAGGTTTCCGATATCAAGGACATTCATATCCGCATCGCCGCCGACAGCCATTTTGCCGCCGATGAATGAGCCTACTACGTTTGCATTACCTTTTACGAAGGTATTAAAATTATAATAATCGCGGAAGTCCCAGGCATTGTCAAAGTAACGTACCTGCGCAACTATGGTGAGTGTCTGAGAACTGCCGTCAGGCATCGCTCCGACCGCCCACTCTCCGGTTCCGGAGTTGTACGCGCCCTGAGTTGCATTCGCACTTGTAAATACTGTTCCGCGCGGAAGCTGCGCGCTGACCGTTACGTTGTCGGTGCCGTTAGGCCCGTCATTTGTAACAGTTACCGTGTATGTAACAACATCTCTGTCCTTTGCAGTGGCAACGTCAACTGTATTGAGAACCGACAGATCCGCGAGCGGTAAGGTTCCAAATGTGATGGTGCCGGAGTAATCACTCGTGCCTGATGCGTTATACGCGGCAACTCTGTAATAATATTGTGTTCCGGGATTCAGTCCGGTTATGTTTTCCGGCGATCCGTTTAATCCGGTATAACTTGTTACATTACTGTTAAAAGTTACATCATCCGAAATATCAAGGTTGTATCCGTCCGCGCCTGTTACATTGGACCAATTGGCCGTGCAGCCAAAGTATGTGATTGCAGTTGCAAAGTTTGCGGTTGGCACGTCAGGCATCGTAATTAAAGAAATGGGATTTGAATCACCACTCGTGCCGTCAAGATTATAGGCGCGCACTCTGTAGTAATAGTCAGAACCGGAAGAAAGGCCGGTGACACTGTATGCGGTAACGTTAGAAACATCAAGATCATTATAACCACTGACAAGCGTTCCTAATCCGAAACCCGGGCTTGTGGCAACATCAAGCCTGTAGCCGGTGGCTGTGCCTACAGCATCCCAGTTTGCGCTAAAACTTGTCGTGTTAATTGATGTGGCGGCTGTAGCATTTGGAGCTAACGGAGCCTGGGCAGCTGCATAGAACGTAAATAACGAAAGAAGAAGCAGAAGTTTCTTCATAGACCAAGACCTACCTTTCGGAGATACATATAATGATAAATTACACACTTGTAAATACATTCAGAGTAAAACCCTCTCAGCAATATTTGAATGACAATTCCGGCCAAAACAGCAGGATCCGGAAAAAAACCTCTGAATACATTTAATATAGTAAATTATTGATTATTGTCAAGCAATAATTATCACAAATCGCCGACGCCATAACCCCTTATTTAACAACGACTTACAGAGGCGAAAAGGCGGGGGCGTCTCGCGTTTTGGAGAAGCGGGGAGATCAGGTAAAATTATTTCAGGTAAACCGGATAATTATCATTTTATTTTAGGAATGGCCCGTGTTATTTTTATCATAGAATAAATTCAATATATATTTTCCGTTTGGTTTAACCGCCATTTATGGAATAACCTGTAGTGACCAAAGGACTTTTATGACCGCAAATGAAATTAAGCCGTTTATGAAACTGCTCTCAGGAGAGAGCGGTAAAATTATTAGAAGTTATTTCCGTACAGACATCGCTGTCGAAGGGAAGGCAGATCAGTCGCCGGTGACCATCGCCGATAAAAAGGCAGAAGAGAAGATGCGCGAACTGATTGCGAAGGAGTTCCCCGGGCACGGCATTATCGGCGAGGAGTTCGGCGAGGAAAACCCGGATGCTGAATATAAATGGATACTTGACCCGATCGACGGAACAAAGAGCTTTATATGCGGCACCGTAACTTTCGGAACTCTTATCGCCCTAACCTACAAAGGCGAACCGATCGCTGGCGTGATTAATCAGCCGGTCCTTGGCGAGTTTTTGTTTGGGGACAATAGGATCTGCGAACTGAACGGCACCCCTGTGAAAATTAGAGAAGCAAAAAATCTGGATCAGTGCGTGCTTCTGACAACCGATCACCTGAATATCGAAAAATACCAGGATATTGAAAAGTTTAACAACCTGACAAAAAAAGTGAAACTGTACAGGAACTGGGGAGACTGCTATGGGTATTATCTGTTAGCAACAGGATATGCGGATATAATGATTGATCCGGTTATGAGCATATGGGATACTATGGCTCTCGTCCCGGTTATACGCGGTACCGGCGGATCAATCACGGATTATTCAGGGAAAGATGTACTGAAAAGCAACAGCGTAATCTCCGCAAGGCCGGAAATATTAAAACAGGTTCTGGAAGTTCTTTCGTAACAATATGACGATAAAACGATTTTTTCAATTACTAATTTTTTCCATAATCATCAGCATTTTATCAGTGATAACAATAGAAGTAACACTCTCGATTATTTTCCCTGAGAAAGTGACTCTATTTAAGAGTGCGGCAAAACTTAACAATGAATATCCTTACAGGTTTGACCCATTAACTATTGTGGAATTAAAACCGAATATTAGTAATTTTTCAATAGTACCCGAAGGGAAAAGGGAATTAATCAAATGGCATACAAATGAGTCTCATTACAGGGTTGACGCTGTCACAGTAGAGAACGGGAAAAGAATAGTGATTTATGGTGATTCCTTTATACACGGTACTTTCTCACACGATACAGCAACATTTGCATCTCAAATACAGAAACAACTCTTTGTTAACACCAATCGAATGTTTAATGTAATCAACCGTGGACTTACGGGCGCAGGACCAGACCAAAATTATTTGCGCTTGAAAAATGATTTAGAATCTCTAAAACCGGATCTAGTACTGTTTGCAGTACTTGCAGAGAACGATCTTGGCGATATATTAAAAAATAAACTTTTTAAGTTAGATTCTGTCGGAGCCCTTCGGAGAACCTATATCCCTGTCAATGAGAAAACAGCCGAGATGCCAGTCTGGATATCTACACGCCAGAAAATTACGCAAATGTTCTTAACAACCAGATTAATAAAAAAGACAATTGATATCATAGTAGGGTCAGATAAAATTAAGGTATCGGAGGTCAAAAATCAGATCAATGATCTGAGAAATTTATGCGAAAAAGAATACATTTTATATAAGAATCCCTCTTCTGATCGGTTCCCGCATTTTGGCGATCATCCTGATTTTGATATTATGGAGGATATCCACGATGAATCATCGATACTGAAAATCAGGTTGCTGAGTTCAATATTAAAGGAAGTAAAGGCTTGTGTATCTCGCTTAAATATTCCACTGGTAATTGTAATTATTCCGGCAGCAATTGACTTGGCTGATATATATCGGATTAATTATAAGGTTCTTAAGGAGATGTATCCCGGATATTCACCGGATCGGTTGAGCAGGATTGTCGACTCTTTGTGCGTAGTCAATTATGTTGATAAGGTTAACTTATTTAAAACATTTATAGATAATTCACCAAACGAGCTATATTTTGGAGAAGAGGATAACCATTGGAACGCGAAAGGTCAAAGATTAGCGGCAGAAACAGTAATAAGACATTTGCTTGATCAGGGCTACTTTAAAAATACAAAGTTGAAGGATTAATCAAACTGAGATTAATTTGTAGGCCGAAATTTATTTCAGATC
>CAIMOS010000332.1 GCA_903843135.1 uncultured Ignavibacteriales bacterium
AGAAGAATTTTTAAATGAAATTTCCGAAAAGTTTATGGTTGAGCAGGTCGGGCAGAAAACACCGCACGATAAACGCACCTTCTCAATGTATCTTGACGGAAACTGGTATATGATTAAAGTGCGTGACGCGGTTCTTGCAAGCCTTTCGCTGTCAAAGTCGGTCGGCGATCAGCTGGACGTCAGCATACTGCAGTCGTTCCTGCTTAATCCGATACTCGGCATAGATGATCCGCGCACGAATAAAAGAGTTGATTTCGTGGGAGGTATACGCGGCACTGCAGAACTTGAAAAACTTGTAAACAGCAAAAAGTTTGCCGTGGCATTTTCGATGTTTCCGGTTACCGTTGATGATCTGATGAACATTTCCGACGCCGGAGAAATTATGCCGCCGAAGAGCACCTGGTTTGAACCTAAACTCCGCGACGGATTACTGATCCACCAAATTTAATATCATCCGCTATATATTCTCTGTAGAGACGGGGCATCGGTTACTGAGCTTGCCGAAGTATGCCCCGTCTCACGGCGCAGTTTATATTTGCATACAAAAAATAATTCCCTTCAGTAATAGAGCCGACGTCAATAAACCACGAATAAATTACAAAGCATCGCGTTGATATAATATATGAGACGGGGGAGTCCCCCGTCTCTACAAAAAAAATTATAAAAAATAGAAACGGGAAATATGGGGGAAGGATTATTTTATATACAATAATTTATTGACAACGGACTTCCCGCCGGCGTCAAGCCTGCAGAAATAAATCCCGCCGGAAAGAGCGTATTTAGCGGGATCAAATTCAAACTCATTCACTCCCGCCGGCAACTCCCCGCTGAAAACAGTAACGATTTCTCTCCCCATCGAATCGTAAATTTTAACAGAACCCGTTTTAATCGTTTCCTGTTTCACGCTCTCACTTTCCTGATACATGACCGTCGTCCGTCCGCTGAAAGGATTAGGGTAATTCTCAAGTTTAAATAAACCGCCCCGGTCTTTTTTATAATCATCTGTTCCGGATACGGTACCCGGCCTTCCGGCGTTTACCCAGGCGGTATAAATAAGACTGGCCAGCCGGTTTGAAGCGTTTTTGAAAAGTAGAAGTGTGAAGGGTTTTGTCTTCTGCCACAGTTTTGCGTAATATGTTGTGCTGCTCGTGCTTCCGCCCGATTCGGCTTTTGCCTGGTTGTCATAGATCAGGACGGAATCAACATAGACAAAATTACTGTAGATATATCCGAACACGTAACCCTGAATGTCATCAATATAATATGAACTGTCGCCCGTGTAAACAAGCTCGCTTGTGTATTTGCCGATCATATTAGATTCGTAGCGGGAGTGGATGCCGGTCTGGCCTGTAAGCTGGCCGTTGTAATTGGTGCAGATATGAAGCGGCATATGCCCGTCAGCGACATAATGTCCGAGATCGGAGGCGGTGAGCATCGCTTTCTGCCAGTCTTTTCTCCGGAACTGCGCCGTCAGCGAGTCCATCGCCGTGAGCGTTGCCCAGGGCAAAGTACCCTGATCGATCATAAAAGCCAGGCCGTAAGCAGCCACGGCGGAATCATAATTCTGGATGATCCTGTGGTTAGTTAGAAATCCCGGATAGCTGTCGATATCGATATAGTGCTTCGGCCCCTCAGCCGGGTCACTTCCTTTACGGTTGTCCGCGTCGGATCCGTGGGCTGCAAGTGAATCAGACCAGAAAGAAAGGAAATTAAGGGACGGATTGTTTGAGAGTATAAAATTCTTATTTATGATTCTGTGCCCAACGGAACCCCAGCCCGCAAAAAGGAATGAGCAGAGCAGAACCGCCGGAATATACTTGTTCTTCATTAACTCTAATTGATTATAAATATCATTTAAGATAACAACTTTTTTACCGATTCTAAAAGATCAGTAATACTGACCTCTTCCTCATTTCCGTCTTCCCCTTTAATTCTTTTAATCACATTCCGGATTAACCCTTCCAGTTCGCCGGAAACCTGGCCGCGAAGGTATTCAAGCATCCGGTCGATTTTTAAATCTATCAGGGAATCAAGGCGGTCATCGCGAAGAATGTCGTCCCTTTTAAAATGGATAAATGAATCGTTGCGGGAAAATGAAATGCTTTTATTAAGAATCAGGTTTTGGACTGACATAGGCCGGTTTTCTTCAAGGAGTATGTTTGAACTGTAGAATCTTTCAACTTCTTCATTGGCGGCAAGCAAAACGGCGTCTTCAATCATCTCAATTCCGGAAATCTTCGCGATTTCAATTATCCTTGAATAGTTGCCTTCCCTTGCGATCAGGAACCATTGTTCTTCGTTCTGGTAAACATTAACAGGCTCAACAATCATTCTTTCCCGCGGGCCGTGGTAGTATATCATAACTTCGGCTTTTGCCTCAATAGACTTCTGGATGATGGTAAGTATCTTCACGGAGTCCTGCCCTTTCTCTGTAAGGAGGTGGTCCGTGGCGGCGTGGTAGGGGGTTACGGAATAGCTGATGCCGATGTACTCGGGGATAAGCGAACGGAGCGCCGCGGGGCTGATCTTCCCCTTTACAACGAGCCCTTCGTTATTGACGGAATGAATATCTATCCCGCGCTTCCGCAGCGCGGTAAGGTCGCGTTTTATTGTCACGTCATCCACATTATACATCTCGGCGAATTCCCAGACGGGAATCTGCCTTGGTTTGTGAAGTGTCTGCCCGAGTATCTCAAAACGCCTTTTTGCAATTTCCTGAAGCCTGCTCATAATTATCTCCGTTAAATTTTTCACCTTATAATTTTTTGCCAAAAGAACCCGGGTATTATAAGAAAAAGTATCATCAAATGATACAGTTTTGGGAAGGGAGGAAGATATATTAGTCACATATTATTTTCACAAATACGGAAGGAGACCGCAATGGAAATATCGAACATCAGTTGGCTGACAGAGGGAAGTTTCTCTGTAGTACAGTTCCGCGCAGAGGAGTGCGACACGCTGGATTATATTTCGGTTAACAGCGCAGTTAAGCAGGGCAAACTGGAAATAACCGAAGTGAACGAAGGGGGCGCCGTAAATACGATACTCGTAAAGAACAGTTCGGATAAGTGCGTTTTTATTTCGGAGGGCGACCTGCTTCAGGGGGCAAAGCAGAACCGCGTGCTGATCACGTCTGTTTTCCTTATGCCGCAATCGAAATTCAATCTTCCGGTAAACTGCGTGGAGCAGGGGAGATGGAGCCGCAGGAGCAAGAACTTCACTCCGCATAAACACAGCGCGCCGATGGACGTAAAGAAAAACCTTAGGAACTCCGTAAGCCTAAACCTTAATGAAGAACGCGGGCACTACGCGGACCAAATGCGCACCTGGGACACAGTCTCATCAACATCTGAAAGGTACCGCAGCGCGTCATCAACAGAGGACCTGCTGGAAATAATGCAGGAAAAAACAAAACAGTATGAGAACAAAACGAAAAATTTCTTACCGGATGAAAACGCAAACTCACTCGTGATTTTCTACGGCGGTGAACCGGTTGACCTGGAATGTTATAACCGCAGGGACATATACGCTGAGTACTTCAGAAAGGTTGTGCTGAGCGCGTATGATGATTATGAGTGCTTTTATAAAAAAGAACACACTCCGGCAAAAGGGGAACTTGAATACAAAACTCTGGAACTTTTAGACGCAATTCAGAAATTCGAAAAGAAGATCCACAAGGGAGTTGCGGCCGGGGAAGAAAAACGTTTCCGCGATGACATCACATCCGGCTTCGAACTCGTTTTCGAAAACAGGCCGGTCCATCTTTCCGTTCTGAAGGAATATTCAAAACGGGGATAAATAAAAAAGGGCGGACAATACAGGCGGTTCCTCGGAGCCGCTTTTTTTATTTTATTAATCTTTTTGGAATGTATCTGAGCTTGATTTGATCGGACCAAAGAAGTAAACAAATTCGTCCACTTTGTCTATTAATTATGTATAAACAATAATAATAAAATATCATATACTGATATTTTATTCTGCCAGAAATCAAGTTACTA
>CAIMOS010000333.1 GCA_903843135.1 uncultured Ignavibacteriales bacterium
AATTAACAATCCGCGGGACCATTTAAAAAGCATATAATAACAGATACCAACCCTTGATAATTGACAATTGATAATTGGTAATTGACAATTGTTAATCCCCGCCGTGCCCCCTTTTGATCATTGATAATTGTTCATTGTTCATTGTTACATTTCCGGAAATCGTTGAAACGATTTCCTCCATAAAAGCAATGAAAAATATAAATATGAAGCCAAACGGTTTCAACCGTTTGCGGGAAACAAGAAAGATTCGAATGATAATTGTTAATTGTTAATTGTTAATTGATCATTGATCCGGCTTTGCGTAATTTAGTATACACTTATTTAAATTTTCAGGATAAAATGGCAGAATTAGAGTTATTAAATAGATTCAGAAAAAACGCTTCCCTCAGAAAGAAAACCGTTGTACTTCCGGAGTCCCACGATGACCGAGTCCTCAAAGCAGCAGAAATTTTAACAAACGAAAATATAGCGTCTCTAATTACACTTGGCGATGAAGATAAAGTCAGGGATTCAGCCGCGAAGGCGGGAGTAAACCTGAAAGGGATCCGCGTTATCAATCCGGAGAAATCAGATCTTCTCAGCGGTTTCGCGAACATATTCTACAACCAGCGCAAACACAAAGGCGTTACGATAGAGCAGGCAAGGGAAATACTTAAACGCGATATTTTCTTCGGCGCGATGATGGTCAAAGAAGGCCACGCTGATTCCGGCGTAACGGGTTCTTTCGCTTCCACCGCCGATGTAATGCGCGCCGCGATCCAGTGCGTGGGAATGAAGGAAGGCATCTCGATCGTTTCCAGTTTCTTCCTTATGGTATATCCCGACATTACATACAGCTTCGCCGACTGCGCCGTCGTCCCGAACCCGGACGATAAGCAGCTCGCGGATATCGCGATATCAACCGCGGATAACCACAAAATATTAACAGGCCTCGAGCCTTACATTGCTATGCTCTCCTTCTCAACAAAAGGAAGCGCCGAACACGAACTGATAGACAAAGTAAGGCGCGCCACGGCAATTGTAAAAGAAAAGCGCCCCGATCTTAATGTTGACGGTGAACTGCAGTTCGACGCGGCTATCGTTGAATCGATCGGCAAAAAGAAATCCCCCGGCAGCACCGTTGCAGGCAGGGCAAACGTGCTTGTATTCCCCGACCTTCAGGCAGGAAACATCGGTTATAAGATTGCGCAGCGCTTAGGAAAAGCGGAAGCGGTCGGCCCGGTGATCCAGGGCGTTAAGAAGCCGTTCTTCGATCTTTCCCGCGGATGCAGTGTTGACGATATCGTGAATACTTCCGCGATATCTGTTCTGATGAGCTGAAATTAATCCGCGCGGGGTTTAATTGCTTTTTATGCGGCAACTGCCGGCCCGGTTTCCGGCGGCATTGCCGCATTTTATTTTTTAGCTATATTGATCATACATCAAATATGCAATTAATTTTAATTAACATTTTTTGCCGCGTATGGGCGATATAGTATTCTGGGCGCTTATCCGCGCGGCTGTGGTTATACCGGTTATCTGGTTCTCACGGGATTATATAGACTACCAGGTGTGGTGGCCCGCGGGCATACTTGCGCTCTACGGAATAATACTCCACCCTGCCATTATCAATTACAATCTCTTCCTCGAACGCAATAAACCGGTGCTTCAGTCAACCCTTTGTTCATCGTGCCGGCACTTTGATAAGACCGCGGTGCTCTGCCTTAAACACGATGAACATCCGACGGAAGAATATCTCCCCTGCGACGCTATCGACTGGGAACCAAAATCCGGCAACACTATTGATAAAGATTCCGAATAAGGACCATTGAATTATGCCGCTTGAAAAAATTAAAACTCACGATAACAACCGCGCCATCTGGCGCCTCCTGACGACCGACGACGGGCATCTGTTGATAGAAGAACGCGATATGAACGACCGCAGCGTTCACTATTCGCTCATCAGCTTCAAAACCGGCAATTATGTTTTGAGCAATTACATCCCGGATGAAAAATACTGGGTCGGCGTTGAAGCAATTCATAACGGTTTGATTTATTTTCACGGTTTTGTTAAGCCGGATATGCCGATGCACCGAGGGATCACCGCGTTCGATGTTAAGTCGGGTAAAGTGGTCTGGAAAAACGACAACCTCTCGTATCTCTTCATACTGAACAACAAGGTGTACTGCTATTCAATGAAGTTTGAGAGTAAAGAATTTTATGTGCTTGACGCGTTTACGGGTGAGGTTACGGCTAATCTTGGAAACAATTATACTGAGGTGAATCAGCTGAAGGCCGAAGCGGAGATTTTAAGTTACCAGACTGATATGAACTTCCCCTACACACCCGGCACAAGCGGCAATGATGAGGCGGAAAGCAATGCCGCCCATTATCTCTCCCTGGCAGACCCCGGCGGTGTTTCGGAATATATTCTTACCGGCAATTATTTTTTCTGCGCGTCAAATTACCCGTCCGCTCACGGCTATAATACAGAGTTCTACGCAATATCACGCAAAAAAGGTAAGGTGATTCTGCGTGAAAGGATCAATAAGGACATCCGCGGAATCGCGCTTGATAACTTTTTTACAAAGTCAGAATATCTTTTCCTGCTGAAGGAAAAGAAATGCGTTGAGATAATAAAGTTCACCGCGGACTGATTAACTCTTAGCCCGGAGAAAAAACGCAAAATGCAATTTTGCGTTACGGCCTTTTTGTTTTTTTAACCGTCTTTGGTTTTGCTTTCGGCTTTACTGTTTTGGCTTTTGGCTTCACTGTTTTAGACTTCGCTTTACCTGTCTTTGGTTTTTCAGTCTTTGATTTTGTTTTAACCGTCTTCGCTTTCGCTTTTACGGTTTTAGCTTTTGGTTTAGCTGCCTTCTTAACAACCGGGTTAGCTGTCTTTTTAACTGCCGGTCTGGCAGGTTTGGCAGGCTTAACGGGTTCAGCGGCTTTAACTTCTTTCTTAATCTCCGGCGTTAATTTTGCAACAACCGCATCGTACTTGTATCCGGATTCTTCCGCGGTCCTGTTCATCTCTTCGATCTTATCAATCATCCTGTTCAGGGCGAGCGAGAATTTCCTTCCGGTAAATACAGCCTCGCTCTTCATATCCACGGCGCGGGCTGGCGCATATTCGTCGATGAGCCGCTCCGCTTTGCTGATCAGTTCAAGAGTGAAGTCCCAGTTCAGAAGCGCGGTGAAGTTTTCTTTGCTGAAATATGCAACGTCGTTATAAACATTGTAGTTTATAAACGATTTGATTTCAGGTTTTTCAATCAGCGCCGCCGCCGGGTTAACTTTTCCGGCCGCGTCAGCGAAAATTCTTTCCTCTCCCGCGAGGATCTTCAGAAGGTCGAATTCCTGCTTCACAACAGAATAATTATAATTTAGCCTTATCAGGTTTTGCCACAAGGGGCGGGCGAGAAGCAGGTTATCATACAGCATTGACGCGTCCTTCCTCGAATCAACCTTTTCCACGGACCTCAGCAGGCGTCTCATAACGAAATAAATCATTATAAGGTCTTTGTATGCTTCCTTCTTGTTAGGATCATACAGAATTAAAAAGTCTTTAACCCTCAGATATGATTTATTCTTTTTCTTCTCTGCTGATGTGACCAGATGGTTTAATTGGTTCAGCGTTGTAAGGTCTTTTTCGATTTCGTTGATGATCACGGATTCGCTTATTCTCATATTATGCAGCGAACCAAGTTCGGCGATCACCGCGGAAAGTTTTGTTCTTACCAGCCCGCCGAGATGCTTATGCGTGTGATGGGGCGCGCCCAGACCGGCGTATGATTTCAGTTCCTCAAGAACATCCGCGCCGAACATTCCGTTAACTGCTTCGTGAAGCGGCGCTAACTGCAGTTCCTTCAGGGTATCGAGCACGGAATGCACGCCTTTACCACGAAGCGATTCGTGAAGTTTTTTCAGGTCGCCGGTTTTGTCTGTCAGTTCCCTGAAGTCTGAGAATACGTGATACTGATACCCGTTGAGCGCGAAGTATAGCCCGTCCCGGTTAATCTCTTCGCCGCTTCTAAGGTATTCCAGTTTGGTTTTGGAATCGCGGAATGTATAATAATATTCGCTTTCGTATTTGATCTGCAGCGCGGAGGCTATTGTCGCGGTCCTGAAGTCCTTGTCGGATTCATTCGGCCCGGTCGAAATGATCTTCCCGGTGGATCTGTTTATTGTCCCCGATGCGGCTTCATATGAATTGTTATAAACCACGAGTGCGTGCTCACCCCGCGCGGAATTTGAAAACGCGAACACGTTATGATTGAGCCGTCCGTCGTCTTCAATGAAATCGTAAAATTCGAAATACCTTACTTCGCTGAAAAGATAACGCTTCCCAAGGACCGGGAAAATTTCATCAACGTGCCGCGCGATGAGATATCCGTCTTCCGACTCGCTATAATATGCCTTGCTGTATTCCATTCCGTACTTTTCGGTAAAACCTTCAATCTGTCCGTGCGCGAACATCGGCAGGCCGGGCAGAGTTGATAGCATTATGCATATTCCGAAATACTTGTCGCCCTTACCGAACTGGTTCACCGCGGTCTCTTCATCGGGATTGCTCATAAAGTTGACATAGCGTTTCAGGATCTCGGGATTGAACTCAAGCGTATTTGTGATAAGTTCCCGGTATTTCTGGTTCTCTTCCTTCATAAACATATGCATAAACGCACTGTTGTAAACGCGGTGCATTCCCAGTGTGCGCACGAAATATCCTTCCATCAGCCAGAAAGCCTCCGCGAGAAGCAGGGTATTCGGCATTTCAGCATTCATTGTATCTACAACATCACGCCAGAATTCGTTCGGTATCGCCCGCTCGAAATCTTCGCGGGACATCGCGAAATCCGACCTGGACGGGACCGCCCCGCCGAGTCCCGGCTGCGGGAACCATAAACGCTGATAATGTTTTTTGGCAAGCGTCATTGCCGCGTCAAAACGGATAATGGGTGTTTTGCCCGCTACGTGCCTGATCATATCAATCAGGGCGTGGCGCACTTCCATCTTCAGCAGATTCAGCTGCGCCGTGTCGTTCCACGGCATATTGGTGCCGTCGTTTCCGTGGTAGATATATCTGACACGGCCATTACCGTTTTCAATTAATTGAAACACAACTGCCGCGTCACGTTTTGTATAATATTTATCTTCGATCCGTATCTGAACGGAAGGATTGTCCGAAAGGTCAGGGCCGGTGAATGAATAAGAAGGATAAGGAGGATTATCCGATTGTATATAGAAATCAGGATGTTCAAGTATCCAGCGCGAGAAAATTCCCGTGTGGTTCGGCACCATATCGCTAGAAAGCCTGATGCCGCGCGCCGCGCACCTGTATTTAAGGTTAAGGAAAGCCGGTTCTCCTCCCAGCCTTGCCGCAATATCATAATCGTAAAGCGAATAAGCCGATGATTCCGCCTCGGGATTGCCGCAAAACTGCTTTACTTTTTTCGAAGCCGCGCTTCTTTCCCATAAGCCGATAAGCCAGAGAGCATTGATGTTCCTGTGCGACAGATTATCAAGTTCCTCATCCGGTATCTGCTCCAGAGTGTGGATTTCGCGCTGATAATTTTTACTTAACTGGTTCATCCAGACGTATGTGTTCTTCGCTATCATAACCACATTCGGCATCCAGTCGAGGTCTTCCGTAAACTGCTCCGCTTCAAAGAAGTAAGACATACTTACCTCATCGATGCTTGCCGGCCTCTTCCCCGCGAGAAGCTGCCTGCGTATCTCTTCAATCTCTTCCGCGGTCAGAAGAGGCTTATAGCCGGGAACAGGCGGCGTGCCGAAAGTTCCGTGCGTGCCGAATAATTTTGAATCTTCATATATCAGGTCCTTCCCTGAAAGTATCCTCAGCCCGAATTTATCATCGATGAGTTTGCTCCAGTTCTGAACGATATAATCAAGCTGTGCGTGCGGGTCATCGGGATTCGCCAGGATCGGTTTTTTCAGCGCTTCGATAAGCGGAAGCCCTTCGATACTGAGCGGCTTTTCTTTCTGAAAAAATTCTTCGCTTGCACTTACAAACAGAGTGTAAGGAGTAGTTACTTTCAGCGGTGTGTTATCGAAAAGTTCAGTGAGCTTTTTCAGTGACGGGTTTATGTTCTCAAGTTCAAGCAGGATCATCTCCTCAAAGATGATTTCGTAATTGCTTCTTCCTTCCGTAAGGCCGTTCAGATACTGTTCTGGTGTAAGTTCTCCCTTATATACAGAAGGCGCAGGAAAGTTTTGCGCGAATGCAAGGAAAACTTTATTCAGTTCCTCTTCGCCAAGTTTTGCGGCGAGAGTATCGAGTCCTCTTTTAAGCACTCCGGGATTCTCTTCGGTTTCATATTTCCGAATGATGAAATGGAATATCTCGTGAAGCAACCCGGCCGCGTTTATAAGTCCCGGCGTTACCAGGTTCTGCGGATCATTCTCCTTCTCTCTTACCTTATTGATGTTCTCCGCCA
>CAIMOS010000334.1 GCA_903843135.1 uncultured Ignavibacteriales bacterium
CGTAAGCGATGGCAACGAACATATCGATAGAACCGCCCGCAGGAAGGTTCTTGCCCTGCTGTGAAAGCATCAGCACTCCGCCGTCGCCGCCGGACTGCCAGGAACTGTCCATACGGCCCAACGCCATCCAGTCATAGTATAATGAATCTACCCAGTAAAGGTCAAACCAGTCGATCAGCACTACGCTGTTATATTCGGCGCCAAGAAGTTTGTAGCCTACATAATGATGGCTGCTTGTGTCGATCGGATAAACATACAAAGTTTTTGTAACGTTATCGTATTTCAGGTTCTCAAGTCCGTACGCGCCGTTCAGCTGCGGAACAACGTCCATTCCGACGATTGCGTTTGGAACGGCCGCTGCTTCATTGTTGATGGTGGTTGCCCTTGTAATTACAAATGATTTATTCACCCATCCGAAAACATCAATAACCTGGTCAAAATCCGGAGGAAGATTTGAATAGGTATTGTTTATTCTTACGCTTGCCTGGTGGTCACCCCAGGTGGCGGGAGTAACGAGCGCGGCAGCAATTTCACTCTCTCCGTCATTTTTATAATCAAAAACCTGTAGCCTGTTTTTGATGCATACGAAAGATGAGCGGTCGATCTGGCGGTTTGCGTCAGTTGGCGCGCCAATGCGCACGCGGCCGTAATCGCTGAGTGTAACACCGATCTGCCCGGTATTAAAAACTGCCTGGGCAGGGACTAATACTGTTATTGCAAACAGTAGAAAGAATAATTTGGTAGCGGCTTTGAACATAACAGAACTCCTTAGATTATGTAATTAAATTAGTTAATGATAATTAATATAAAACGGCGGAATTAACAGTAATAACGCAAGAATGAAGAAAAATATCTGCGCAGGTACCATCCAGCGGGCCCATTTGCTCCAGGGTATGCCCGCCAGTCCAAGAACTCCCATAGTAACTCCTGATGTCGGAAGTATTGGATTTATCCATCCTTCCCCGAACTGAAAAGCAAGCACCGCAGTTTGCCTCGAAATCCCGGTAACGTCCGCGAGGGGCCCCATTATCGGCATTGTCAATGCCGCCTGCCCGGAACCTGAATGGACAAAAAAATTAATTACCCCCTGCACCACAAACATCGCCTGCGCGCCCATTATGGGATGGAGCTCCTGTATAATCCCGGCGAGGCCGTATAACATCGAATCCAGTATTTTGCCGTCATTTGCAACTACAAGCAAAGCTTTCGCGCACGCAATGATCAGCGCAACGCCCATCATATCTTTAGCGCCTTCTTTAAATCCGTCCGCGATTTCACCTGATTTCATTCCGCCGATATATCCCGTCGCGATTCCCATCGCCAGAAAAAATGCGGCTATCTCGTTTATAAACCATCCGAGCCCGAGTATTCCGTAAACAAGAAAAATTATTCCTGACCCGAACATCGTCATTATGATCTTATGCCTTTTTGTGAGTACGGCTTCATCGTGGTTGTGTATCTCAATGCGGTTTTTCCTCTGAAGGTCAATTTCATACACCGGGCTCTTCTTCGGGTCCTTCTTTATCCTCGCGGCGTATAACATCACAAAAGTGATCATACATATCGCGCTGATTATCCAGATTACAATCCTGTATTCGAGGCCTGAGTATAAAGGTAGTTCAGCAATGCTTTGTGCGATTCCAACCGTAAACGGATTGAGTGTGGAACCGGCAAATCCTGACGCAGCGCCGAGAAACGGAATCGCCGTGCCGACTATCGAGTCATAACCCAGCGAAATGGCGAGCGGAATAAAGATCAGCACAAACGGCATCGTCTCTTCACACATACCGAATATCGATCCGGCTGCGGAAAAGACAAGCATCGATACGGGAATAAAAAACTTCTGAAGGTGCGGTTTTGTTGAGAACCTGATCGCCATATATTTGATCGAGGTTGTCATCGCGCCGGTCTTATCTAATATATAGAATGTGCCTCCGATGAGCAGGACAAACACAATAATTTCCGCGGCTTTCGCGAAACCGATGATTGGGGCGACAAGCACATCATCAAGGCCCTGCGGATTACTCTCAACATATTTAAATGAATTCGGGACAACAAGCGTACGGTTGTTCTTAACTTCCCTTGTGTACTCTCCGCCCGGGACGACCCACGTAAGAGCCGCAGTGCCAAGCACTACAATAAAAATCAGAACGAGAGTGTGTAAACTGTTTTTCTTCTTTGCTGCAGTCATTAGTCGATCCTGATCTTATCGCCTGATTTATAAATATCGAGTTTGATTCCCTGTCCGCAGAGATGTCCGTTTTTATCCGTCGTAACGTTTTTTACTTTCCTTGCATCATATACAAGCACCAGGCTTTCTCCGAGGACTTCATATTTTCTGCCGGGCTTTACGATGAGCGCTGTAGATTCATCAATCGCAATGCCGACTTTAACTTTCTGTTCCAGAAGTACAGAGATGAGCCTGTTGTGTCTTTTCCTTACCACAAAGTGCTGATCGATGATTACATCTTCGAGGAAGCCGAATCCTTCTTTCAGTTCGACATTGCCTTTTTGTATCTGCCAGAAAATCCGGGATGAATCTTTATTGATAAGTTCATTTCCCGTGATCATAACCTTACTCATAACAGCCGCGCCGGCGCTTGTTCCGGAAACAACGCCGCCGCGTTTATAAACTTCTTTTACTGCTTCAAATGCTTTTGTGCCGCGCAGTTCATCCGTAAGTTTCACCTGGTCCCCGCCGCCGAAGAACACGCAGGTTGCTTCTTTTACCAGATCAACCACTTCTTTCATATTAAGCGAGTCGCCTAAACAGTAAATCACTGATACTTTTTCGGCGCCGAATAACTCAAACTGCTGCCTGTGCCGTTCACCCGATTCATAAGGATAACTTGAAGCGTTCGGAAAAATTACGATCTTTGCTTTATCTCCGCCTGCCAGTTCCACAATTTTCTTTTTTATATCAACCAGTTTCTCGCCGCCGCCTATGATTACCAAATGACCTTCCGCGAGAACTAAAGCGCTTAATAAAATTGAGAGAGCAAGCGTGGTTTTAAATAATCTGAATAATTTCATCTTACTGCTTCCTGATTAATTGTGAGGCAATTTCAGAGGCTTTATAAAGGTCCTCAATTAATATAAATTCATCATCCGCGTGCGGGTTCTGCGCGCCGATTCCTATATTCACGGCCTCAATTCCTCTTGCATTAAGTGCGTTTGCGTCGCTGCCGCCAAGTGAAGTTACCGGAGCAGCTTCCAGGCCGGCATTTATAATAGCGTTATTTATCTTTATATATACAGGTGAGGTTTTTGGCAGAACGAAAGGTTCAAAATCCCACCTGTCTTCAATTACGTACTGCGCCTTCATTTCACCGCTGATCCTGCTTACAGTTGATTTGATTTCATCCAGCACCTTATCTACTTTGGCTTTATCAAAAGATCTAACCTCCCCGTCAAAAACGGTAAGCGGACTGATAACATTAGTGGCTTCGCCGCCGGAAATAGTGCCGATGTTAACCGTGGTCTCGTCATCGATCCGCCCCTGTTTGATATTCGAAATAATTGCCGAAGCAGCTGCGATTGAGTTAATCCCTTTTTCGGGAGAAATTCCGGCGTGTGAGGCTTTACCGATAATCTTTACATTGAAATACTTCGCTCCGCACGCAGCGAAGATAAATTTTCCCGGGCGGTACTGCGAATCAAAAATTATTCCGCCTTTGATGTAATCGGGAAGCTGAATGCTGAGGGAGCCGAGCATTGTTGTTTCTTCGCATACAGTAAACGCGACGGTAAAATCATTAAGCTGGGCTTTTTCCTTAACTGCTTTTTCGACCGCGTATAGTATTGCCGTTATGCCTGCCCTGTCATCGCCGCCAAGTATTGTGTTGCCCGATGTTGTTATCTTTTCATCAGTCACTACGTGCTTAAGGTCCTTAGTCGGGCGCACGGTATCCATATGGGAAAGAAGCGCAAAGTTTCCGCCCGTGCCGATGGGGCAGATAAGGTTCCCGGTATTGCTTCCGGTTATTTCTCTTGTGTTGTCTTCTTTCGGGGAAAAGCCAAGGCGGGTTAAAAAGGCTGTGATATAATCTGCAACGGGTCGTTCATTCTGCGACATCGCGTCGATGGCGGTGAGTTCAAGAAAGATTTCAATGAGGCGCCGGTCTTGCATAACTTGTAAAATTAGTTACAGGAATAATTAATTTGAAATAATTGTTACACGTTAAATAATATTTCAATTAATGTCAAGCAAAAAGTGTAAAATATTTTCCGGTCGGCCCGCTCCCCCGGTGTTCACCTGTCACATCACAAATCTTAATGTCTTCCTGGGATCCTGCTTCATGCCCGGATGCTCTAAGGATTTAGAAATTTGATGAATATTATTTACCTTTTAGAGTTGTAATAATATATAATTATATAAAGTACTGACTTATGATTAATGGTGAGTTAATGCCGGTCGTTAATAGCCTTAAAAAAGATTTACATCATTATTTCGGCAACAGGGTCAGCAGGATATTCCTGTATGGATCTTACGCCCGCGGTGATTATAATGAAAATTCTGATGTGGATATAATGGTTTTACTGAATGACAGCCCGGCCTGGACGGATGAAAAATTTGTAAGCGGCCTTTCTTTCGAGTATATGTACAATCAAAATGTACTTTTCTCCATTATGTTACAGAGAGGAAAGCAGTTTGATGATGTAATCGGGTTCTATCCGTTCTATCAGAACATAGCGCACGAAGGGATACTGCTTTGATTGACAACAGGACTGAACTTGTTAAACACAGGTTACACAAAGCTGAGAGCAGGATGGCGGTTGCGGAAATATGTATCGAAGAAAACCACCTGCTTGAAGCCGGAGCCAGCATCTATTACGCGGTTTTGGATTGTTGCCGCGCATTGTTAGCGGTTTTAGAGAAAGATGCAAAAACTCATAAAGGCGTTATTCATCTGCTTAATGAGAATTTTATTAAAACCGGCATACTGGAAACCGAATATGGTAAAATTCTCTCGGAATCTTTAAAGATAAGGTTACAAAGCGATTATGATGATTTTTATGTTATCGAGAAAGACTCTGTAACGGCTTTGCTGGCTGACTGCCATAAATTTTATAACCGAACTGTTTCCATATTAAAAGAAAATTATAACATCTCCCGGGATGATGATAAATAGATTACATATTTGATCATTCCGGGTTACTAACCCTTAACCGTCAACTCTTACTTCTCACATCATCTTCTACTGAATCCGGCTCCTGAAAATTTTACTTTATAACCATTAGTTTAATTCCCGACTTATAACCCGGTCCTCTTACTAAAAAGTAGTAAACTCCTGAACTTTTATCTTTCGCGTTCCATTCAAGTGTGTGCTTTCCTGATTCCATTGCGCCGAACGCCAGCCTTTCAACTTCTTCACCGTTTACATTTATTACCGATACGGTATAATCGCCGTCATACGGAAGATAATAATTGATTGTCGTGCTTTCGCTGAAGGGATTCGGGTAGTTTGGTTCGATTCCTACCATTTCGGGTTCAGGGACATAGACTTCAGCTTCATTACTTAGAGATGATGTTCCGTTGTAGTCAGACTGACTAAGTCGATACCTATATCCGTACCCGCCTTGTGGACTATCGCCAAATGTGTATAAATGCTCAACCGTGCTTGTGCCAGCGCCTCGGACGAATCCTATTGTTGACCAGGTTGAATTTATTTTTTTCTGCGGATCGGAAATTTTCCTCTGCACTTCAAAACCACTATTGTTGATTTCGGATGCGGTGCACCAGTTAAGCCGCACTTCTTTTCCCGATAAAACAGCTTCAAAAGATTTCAATTCAACAGGCAGGCCGCCGGAGTATGTTTTATATATCACTCCTTCACCACCGACTACGTATCCTGTCAAGGAATCTCCAAAAGCAATATCATTAAATTTAATATACGGCGGGAGCCAATGTTGATAGGAAAGAGTGGTATTATAAACATTCATTTCAACAATACCCAAGTCCCCCGCTACGACCTGCTTCGTACCGTTAATCACTTTCAACACGTTGATTGAAGGATTCTGTTTTGCACGGCGCCACGAACTCCACGTTTGTCCGGCGTTTGTCGAGTAAAAAAACATAGGAGTTGTTTCAAGATACAACTGTACATCTGCTACGGCGCGGATAATTGTGTCATTTATAAACTCGATTGCGGTAAAGATATACGGAGTGTTCCTCACTGTCCAGTTATTTCCCGCATCGGATGAATATAGGATGAATTTGCCTGATGTCTGGCAAAAGGCTGTCTGCGGGGATGTAAATTTTATTTTTCTAAGATAATTTCCGTCTCCCAGATTGAGGGACTTTGCGTTCCAGCTGGCACCGCCGTTTGTTGTATTATAAATTTTATTGATAGATACATAAAAATTATTAGTACAAGTTATCCAATAGTTATTCTCGTTTAATATTTCGATCGAATTAATATATTCTGTTGTGGGCGATACCATTGTGACCCATTTTTCTCCTCCGTCCGTTGTTTTTGCTATAATTCCCCGGTATCCGGAATTAAGTCCGTTATACCCGACCGCAAGACCCAATGAACTATTATAGAATCTGATCATTGAATAAACTCTTAGAAAATACAAATAGATCCGCCCCCAACTATTATAGTTCGGATCAGGTCCCGACCGTCTGATCAACCTTCCACTCCCGCCGGCCGCGTAAATACTGCTGATATCGTTCGGCACATAAAGGGAGGAAAGATCTAAATCGGTTCCTGAATATTCGGCCGCCCAAGTGGTCCCTGAATCAGTGGTCAGAAAAATTTTCCCGGCATCGCCACACACAAAGCCGAATGATTCATTGCGAAAACGTATAGATCTAAGATTTACTGCCGTGGAGGGAGATGATCGCTGCCAGGTGTTTCCGCGATCCGTGGTTTTTAGAACGGTTCCGGAATCGCCTGCCGCCCAGCCCTGCGTTTCTGAAGCGAAGTAAATGTCCCGCAGATCTTTATTGGTGCCTGTTATCTTACGGCTCCAGTTAAGCCCCGCGTTCGAAGAATACAAAATTGTTCCTCCCCCGCCCGCAATCCAAAGATCACTGTTTGCGGGATTACGAAAAATTGAATATAATTTTTCTGTTGTTCCCGAATTAATTAGTCCCCAGTTATTGCCTTCGTTTGTGCTGCGGAGTATATACCCGTTACCGCCGCAGGACAGAAGAATCTGTTCACTAACGGATTCAACCGAGTACAAATCGATTGTGCTTAAACCGGATTGCACATTGAACCAGGACGTTCCGCGGTTTGTAGTTTTTTTCAATAACGCGCCGCTTCCGGAGATGAATCCCTTATCCTGGCTTATAAAATGTAAATCATAAATGTTTCTGCTTTCATTAAGTAAAAACTTAATCCACAGTGAAGTGGAATCCGACTTATACAAAACACCATTATTTCCTCCAAGCCAAAATATTCCCGGCGAGAAGGGATGTTCGTAAATAACGTTAAAGTTTTCGGTCTCGGCGGGCTGCTGATGAGCCCAGGATTGCCCGCCATTTTCAGTCTTACAAATCACTCCGTCTGATCCCGCGATCCAGCCGGTATCTGCCGAGTTAAAATATGCTGTATTTAGAACTTTGCTGGTAGGAGGCTCTAACCGGAACCAGGCGTGCTGGGAGTAAACAGATTGGAATGATAGTATCAGATATAACAAGATCAGATGTTTCATACAATTTCCCGTTTTGATACCTGTAACTTATTACATTTCAGGCTTTGCTCAAAATAATCTGTCATACGCAGAAATGGAGTTCTAATACTACAAAAATATGCCGCGAATTTGTTATGCGTGTAGATAGCTTGCACTTTTCACGGGTCGAAATAAATTTCGTCCTACAAGTTTATTAGGCTGATCGGTAGTTCGGGGGATTCGTTTATATCCAGCATTGCATTGATCAGTTTGAAACTTCTGAAACGCGGAACCATTTCCGCCGGTATTATGTATTTGATGATCCTGCCTTCGTCAAGCAGCCTTTGCCTCATCGTTCCTTTGAGCAGCGGCGTCGCCGGCGTAACCCACCTTGCCCCGTCATTAAAAATCAGATTTGCATACGAGGAATCGGTCACCAGGCCGTCTTTTATTATAATAATTTCATCCGCCCCGGAGCTTAACTGAAGCTGTTCGATCTGCGACCTGTCTTCGTATTTATGGTGATACTCAATCGCGCCTCCGTTCACAGGACGGACACTTCCGATGTTTTTAATGACGTATGGTATGAATTCAAATTCCATTCCGCTGTTGTCATAGATGCAGCGGCATTTCACTACCCCCTCGCGGTAAGCCGGCGGAACAACTATCCGCTCGGCAAGATCAATTTGTTCCGATGAATTAAACAATGCTTTGCGCGTGTCGTTCATCCGCCGGTTGTGATAAATAATATTCTGCGGAGCGCCGTCGAGGACCTTAATTGTTTCAAGCAACCGGGACATATACCTTATCCGTCATCTCATTATATTCTTTACGAGCATCGCTGAACATCGTTATCCCGCCGCCGCTTTTGAACACCAGCCCTTCCGGCGACTGCTCAATAAAGCGGATCATCACGCAGCTGTCAAGGCCGCGCCCGTCGAACCGGCCGAATATGCCGGTATAGTATCCCCGCCTGTAATTCTCGGCTTCAAGTATTATTTCCACCGTTTTCTTTTTCGGCGCGCCCGTCACCGATCCCGCCGGAAGAAGCGCCGCGATTACCGTGCCGATGTTTTCATTGTAATTATCCGGGAGCCTGCCGCTGATCTTTGAACTCATCTGCAGAAGCGGTTTCTGATTTGTGATTATCTTATCAATATATTTAAACTTTTCAACCTTCACGCCCGCGGCAACAATATTAAGGTCGTTCCGGATCAGGTCAACGATCGTGTTATGTTCCGCGGTTTCTTTCCGGTCCGCAAGAAGAATGTTCTCCGAGTCCGGTAAATCCGCGTCAATCGTCCCTTTCATCGGATAAGAGCATATAACGCCGTCCCTGATCTCCGCGAAGATCTCCGGCGAAAAGAAAACGAATTTATCTTTCCACAGCGCTTTATACTTCGCGC
>CAIMOS010000335.1 GCA_903843135.1 uncultured Ignavibacteriales bacterium
AATAAGAAACGACAAAAAAGGCGACAAAATTGTCGTCAAATAGTGTCTATCTTTGCTTTCCCCTGATGGATTTCAGTTTTCTCTGCATTGTCCTTTCACTCAGTCCGAGCAGATAGGCTGCCTGAGAAACGTTCTGCCCGGCGTCATTAAACACCTTAAGTATATATTTTGCTTCCATCTCTTCGAGCGTGAGTATATCTTTGCCGGTTTTTAATAACGATTTTTCTGCCGGTTTGACGCTTCCTGAAGAGGGCATATCGAAACCGGTAATCGGCCTTCCGTGGATAGATTTGGCGCAGGCGTTCAGTACGATATTTTCCAGTTCTCTCACATTACCGGGGAAATCATAAGATGTAAGTTGCTGAACAGCCCTGCGGGAAAATCCGGGAATCTCCTTGTCGTAAATCGAGCTTCCGACATTACGGAAATGGTGCGAGAGCAGCAGAACGTCTTCGGGCCTCTCGCGCAGGGGAGGCAGCTGAACGAAACCTCTGTTGAGCCTGTAATAAAGATCGGCGCGGAACTCCCCCTTTTCAACTTCATCAAGCAGGTTCTTATTTGTGGCCGCGATGATACGGCAGGAAAATTTATACGGCTTTGTACTGCCGATCCGGAAGATTTCGTTGTACTGGATCGCCCGGAGAAGTTTTCCCTGGTGTTCCTTTGAAAGTTCGCCGATTTCATCCAGGAAAATTGATCCGTCGCCCGCTTCCTCGAAGAAACCTGTTTTGGTGACCTGCGCGCCGGTGAACGATCCGCGTTCGTGTCCGAAGAGCTCGCTTTCGAACAAAGTCGGGGAGATTGACGCGAGGTTCACCGCGAGGAAGTTCTTATTCTTCTTCGGCGAAAGTTCGTGAATGCGCCTTGCCATAACGTCCTTTCCGGTTCCTGTCTCTCCGGTGATAAGGATCGTTTCATTTGTAGGGGCAAATATTCTGATAAGGTCGAATATGCGGTACATCAGGGGTGATGAGGTGATTACTCCGCTGAATTCGGGGTAGCCGTCAGTTTCAACCTGAAGTTTCTTCCGAAGGTAATCGCGCTCTAGCTGCAGAAGCCTTTTTTCGAGCGCCTGGTTCATTGAAATGATAAGGCGGTCTATATCAGGCGGTTTGATGAGATAGTCGTAAGCGCCGAGCCGGGTGGCAGTGAATGCCGTTTTTACATTCTCCACGGCCGTAACAACAATGACCGGGGTCTCGGGGTAATCGCCTGTTATTTTTTCAAGAAGTTCAAGGCCGTTAATGCCCGGCATCGAAATGTCGAGCATAATAAGATCAAATGCTTTCTGCTGAAGTATACCATCAATATATTCCGGATTATTTTCGATTGTGATATTTTCAAAACCTTTTTCCCAGAGAAGCCGCCTTACGGACTTCAGGAAAATAGTCTCTTCATCAATCCATAATATCGGGGAGCTTTTCATTTTTTATATTCTCTGGGGATGTTCACAATAACTTTAGTGCCGGTATTTAAGGATGACTGGACAGATAAAGAAAACCCCATTTTCTCTGCCAGTGATTTGCAGATCGGCAGACCCATTCCGATCCCTCCGCTGCCGGTTTTGGTCGTATAGAAAAGCCTGAATATCTGATTAATTTCCGAGGGGCCGATGCCCTGGCCGTTATCAGCTACTTTAAGCTGGACCGGTTGACCTTCGCTGTCGGAAACAGTAATATTAATTTTACCTCCGGAAGCCGGGACCGCATCGGCTGCGTTCATAATCAGATTGGTTAATATCTGTGTGAGGTAATCTTTCGACGCGGCAATATTAAGTTCTTCGGGGCAGGAGACCCTGACGTCAATTTTCTTTTTGTTGGTATGTACGCGCAGGAACTTCACGACGGATTTAATAAAATTACTGAGCACGATTATATCACTGCCGGCAATATTGTCCGTCAGTACAAATGATTTCATCTCCTGGACAAGATCGTTGATCCTGGTCGAGCCAACATTCATATCGTTCAGAACTTCATAAACTTCCGCCTTGAATTCATAATAATCAAGGTTGTTGTATTTAAATTTTTCTTTTATCAGTTCAAGCCTGTCAAGGATATTAAATATTTTATCGTAACCTTCTTTAAGGAATGGGATATTGAGCGATATAAACGAATTGGGATTATTGATCTCGTGGGAAATACCCGCGAGAATCAGCTCAAGTGTCAGCATCTCAGATTTGTAGCCGTTTAGCTCACGTTCATCAGTCTTACCGGAAGGATAAAAAGTTAATAAATAAGATTTCGCATCCTCATCCAAAAAACTGGCCTTATTTACGTGATAAACGGCCCCGTTGTTTTCGCGTTCACGGGTCTTTATCGATACACCCGTTGCCGGACTATTTAAAAGCAGCGCATTCTCTTTACTGCCGGATCCATAGGCAATAACTTCTCTCAGCATTAAATTCACCAGACCGCTAACCTCAATACCTGCTAACTCACACATCTGTGAATTAGCGTTCTGAATTCGCAATGATTCATCAACGATCAAAGCCGGCTCAGAACAAAACTCCAGAAGGGTGTTGAGATTTTTCAATTCTGCCAACTATTATTTGTTATTAGGAAAAATTCTTCCTTACACAGTTAAAATAATCATTAATTAGCTTGAAAGCCACAGTTTTTCAATTAACAATTAACAATGACCAATTATCAGGTTTACAGGAATTGGGGAGAGGTAAAAAATTAATCAATGCGCAGCAGATTAAGGTTCACTAATTAGTAGGTAGGCTCCTCATTCTACAAATGTTCAATGAACTATACCATAAAAGAAAATTCTATATGAACTGACCACGCATTTTCTGGGCGATGGGGGTTTTGACGGAAGATGCTGCAGAAAATTGATCCTCAGATGAAGCGAGAAAATGATGCGACCATTAAATAAAAAGTGTTTTTTGCTCGGAACATTATTTCATATTTTAGAAGAGGTGATAGAGTAAAAATTATAGGAGATTCATTTTTGTCAGCTCTTTCCAAAATACCACCGGGTATAGAAAAAATCCCGCATACCCAAACCGGTACTTCTTGAATCGTTGACAGGAGAAATACGCATTAAGCAATCTGCGATCCGAACCTCCGGAATAATCTTTTTTACTCTAACTCAAAATTACTTTAATTTTTTTAAGCATTATCTTTATAATTAGGTAATGAATAAAAAAAGTTTATCAGAAAGAGATATATGTACAAAGTTTATCACGCCGGCTTTGGAAAAAGCAGGTTGGGACAAACATTTTCAGATTTTGGAGGAAGTATCTTTCACTGATGGAAGAATCTATGTAAGGGGAAAATTAACTGCAAGAGGAACAAGAAAACGAGCTGACTACATCCTGTATTATAAGCCAAATATTCCTGTCGCTATCATTGAAGCAAAGGACAATAATCATTCCATCAGAGCCGGTATGCAACAAGCGCTGGATTACGCCAAAATTCTTGACATTCCCTGTGTTTTTAGCAGTAACGGTGATGGTTTCTTCTTTCATGACCGGACTGAAAACGGCGAGAATATTGAAATTGAATTTGGCATTGACAATTTTCCAACACCTGAGCAATTATGGGAAAAATACAAAAAATACAAAGGAATAAAAACGCCAGCGGCCGAAAGTATTGCTGCACAGGATTATTATTTTGATGGCAGCGGAAGAAAACCAAGATATTACCAGCAGATCGCTATTAACAGGACCGTTGAAGCAATCGCAAGTGGCAAAAAAAGGATCCTTTTGGTTATGGCAACGGGGACAGGAAAAACTTACACGGCCTTTCAAATTATTCACCGGCTATGGAAAAGCGGAACCAAAAAACGTATTTTATTTTTGGCTGATCGCAATGTATTAATTGACCAGACAAGAAGAGGGGATTTTAAGTATTTCAAAGATAAAATGACCGTGGTTAAACACAGGCGTATTGACAAGAGTTATGAAATTTACCTGGCCCTGTACCAGGGTTTGTCGGGTTCTGATGAAGATGCAAATGTTTACAAACAATTCACCTCTGAATTTTTCGATTTAATTGTTGTTGACGAATGCCATCGCGGAAGTGCCAGAGAAGACAGCGCCTGGAGAGAAATACTACAGTATTTCAGCAGCGCAACACAAATCGGTTTAACCGCCACGCCAAGGGAAACTGATACAATAAGCAATATTGAATATTTTAATGAACCCATTTACACTTATTCTCTGAAGCAGGGGATTGACGATGGCTTTCTTGCCCCTTATCGTGTTATACGCGTTGGACTGAATATTGATTTGGAAGGTTGGCGGCCTGAAGATGGCAAATTAGACAAAGATGGGAACCCTGTCGAGGATAGAGTCTACAATCGCAGGGATTTTGAAAGGACTTTGGTTATCGATGAACGTTCTGACACCGTGGCTAAAAAACTTACTGAATTTTTGTACGGTTTTGACCGCTACGCAAAAACCATTGTATTTTGTTCTGACATTGACCACGCTGAACGTATGCGTTCCGCTTTACAACGCCACAATGCAGATATAGCCGCAAACAACGTCAAATACGTTATGCAAATTACCGGAGACAATGACGAAGGAAAGCGCGAACTGGATAACTTCATCAATCCTGAAGAAAAGTTTCCTGTAATTGCGACTACTTCCGAATTAATGACCACCGGCGTTGACGCACAGACCTGCAAAGTTATTGTGCTGGATGCCAATATCAATTCAATGACCAAGTTTAAGCAAATTATTGGACGCGGTACACGGATTAACGAAGAATACGGAAAGCTATTTTTTACAATACTTGATTTTAGAAATGCAACAGACTTGTTTGCGGACCCTGACTTTGACGGAGAACCGATAAGAGTAAAACCAGTTTCAGAAGAAGACGATCTGACGGGAATTGTTGACGAGGAAGAAAATAATACCGATCCGATATTCGATGAAGAGAGCGGTGAAGAAGTTGAAATTATGAAACCAGAAATAAGGTACCCCGAAGTGCCGGATTCAGAAGGTGCGGTGACCGAATCTCGTCCCAAGATTTACGTTAATGGGGTC
>CAIMOS010000336.1 GCA_903843135.1 uncultured Ignavibacteriales bacterium
AGCCGCAAAGCCGCAGTAAATCTGACTTCCGATTCCGGCTTAATAATATCTGGTTTTTGCGTCTCTGCGTCTTTGCGAGAGTATTTCTCGCGGAGCCGCAAAGCCACTGTAAATCTGACTTCCGATTCCGGCTTAATAATATCTGGTTTTTGCGCCTCTGCGACTTTGCGAGAGTATTTCTCGCGGAGCCGCAAAGCCGCAGTAAATCTGAGTTCCGATTCCGGCTTAATAATATCTGGTTTTTGCGTCATTGCGTCTTTGCGAGAGTATTTCTCGCGGAGCCGCAAAGCCGCAGTAAATCTGACTTCCTGATTCCGACTCATTAATATCTAGCTTTTGCGTCTCTGCGTCTTTGCGAGAGTATTTCTCGCGGAGCCGCAAAGCCGCAGTAAATCTGACTTCCGATTCCGGCTTAATAATATCTGGTTTTTGCGTCTCTGCGTCTTTGCGAGAACATTTCTGGCGAAGCCGCAAAGCCGCGAAGATAGCTCCAGTACTGCATGACACAGGCGATAAAGAAAAGTGAGTTGTGATTCAGGCACACGACGGTTTTTTGACATCGGATTAGTCTCATTTCTTTCTTAGATTTTACCTTAAAATTATTTAAGAAGATGATAGATCCGAGTGAACTGAAATATATGATAAAACTGCTGGATGATCCCGATGAGGAGATCAGAAGCAGGATTATCAGGGACCTTAATAAACTTGGGCCCAAACTGGATTCACTGATAACGGATCAAAATATTTTTCTTACCCACACCCAGCGTGTAATTATCGACTCCATTAAACTCCGCTTCCGGAAAAAAGCTCTCGAAGACCTCGTTGCGGAGATAAGCATCAAGGACCCAACAGAGAAAGAGCTTGAAAGCTTTGTCTGTGCGCTTTCTGAATATTTATCTCCTTTTTCCTCCGGAGAAAAATTGAAAGCGCGTTTAGATGAGATTACGGCTGACTATAAAGAGTCAGCATCTTTTCTGGATGCCTTTTCGTTGAGCCGCTATCTCTTCAAGGTCCGCGGTTTTACCGGCAATATTGATGATTATTTTAATCCGCTTAACAGCGACCTGAACTGGGTGATTGAAGAATGCAAAGGGATTCCGATCACTCTCTCAGTCTTACTTATCCTGATTGCCCGGAGAATGAATATCGAAGTTTCCGGTTGCAATTTCCCCGGCCATTTTATGGCGTGGTTCCGGGAGGATGAAGAGATTGTTGTCGTGGACTGTTTCGGCGGGGGGAAATTTCTTTACCTGGAGAAAATGAGAAAAACCGCACCTGATCTTTATAAGTTTATGAAGATGGCGGTTGAGTATGATGCCGATGATATTGAAATAATTGAGCGGATGCTGAGGAATCTTGTGCTTGCTTACCAGAAACGCGGAGATCTGGAACAGTCCGATTATTTTTCCGCGTTACTTACGATGCTTCAGACTGATATTATTACCGACAGCGAAATGTAATTCCGGCGGGGGAGGCGTCCGGGAATAGTCGGATGCGCTCTTATCTTTAGACTTTTGCCTGAAAGCGAAGAGTTAAAAGTCGTGCCCACCAAAAAGTTTCCATCTCCCGGGCCAAGAGAATTTATTTTATAAATTGAATGGCAGGGCGGATTCAATGGGTAGTTTATTCTGACCTAAAGAATTCTGTCTCCCCAGCAGGAAGTCATCCGCAATCCGGCGAAGTACCGCAGTTGTTTCATCTGAATCAACCGGTCTGATTAACCAGTCAACATTTTGCAATAATGCAGCCGGGAACGAGTGCAAGCGCTGCCCGATATCAATTTCATTCACGACGGATTTTTCTTTTGCGTGATTGAATACATCATACCAGCTGAAAGAGAAATTGAGTGAAATATGAATTATATCAAAAATATCCTTTGGCTCATCCCTGCTGACAATTGTCGTTAGTTTGTTCGACAAAATGTTAATTGGCCTGTCAATTTTGCCATAAACAAAAGGCGCCGGGGTCCCCGCATAATAAGCTACATCATTTACGAAATCAAGTTTAAGTCGAATGTTGTCATCTGAGATAAAAAGTCGTGTGTAATCATCGGAGAAAAGGGACTGTTGAAGATCAACCGTGAATCGCGAAGTTATTTTCTTTCTAATTTCCGCAATAGCAGAGGAGTATCCGGGCGCCGAATTCATAAAAAAATCGAGGTCTTCACTAAAACGATGATTAAGATAAAACCGTCCTAAAGCCGTCCCGCCCGTAAGGTAAAATGGCAATTCAAGCGTTTTCCACCACCCGAGGAATTTATCCTGAAGCAGATATAATCTCTTGTAATCTCTTTTGTACGAATTCATATTTTGTGCGAAGTGATTTGGACCGGAGTTTGTTAATTGTACTGCCTGTAAGCAATTCTTGAATTTCACTTATTGTGAAAAGTTGAAGTATTGTAAACCAGGAGTACGATTCCAATAATTTCAAAAACAATGTTTCCCGGGTATAATGGCCCGCGTGAGTCTGCTTACCTTCAAATACTGCTTCAATATCTTCAGGCGGGATATTATAATCCCACATAATCTGTTCGAACAGTCTTTTTTTCTCTGCGCTTTCCATATCTTATATATTGTTGTAGTCAAATATAGTTATTATTATAAAAATAAGGGAGATATCTGCTTATCCGCAAAGGAACTCAAAGAACTGAACCTTCATCAGCGAACGATCAGTCATAATATAATATTCACTACGGAATGTGCTGATTTCATTGATTGAATCCCACGCTCGTCAGATCCCTCAAACGTGTACCAAAATGGACAGATGAAGCGGGTTTTCCAAATGTCTGCGCGATATGTAAAAAAGAAGGATTGAGGCGGCATAGAAAAAATGAAAACGGGTCATAACCTCTGTTATCGCTACCAGATTTTGCCGCGAGGACCGTCAGTCGTTCTCATCCACGGGCATAATCTTGCCGAGGAAATAATCCACTTTGTATTCATACATTCCTAAAAGAAAATACGGCACGCAGAAAATAAAATAGGAGATATCAAATCTGTCTCCGAACAAAGAATTATATAACCCTTCCACCGAAACAGTAGAAAACATTGACGCCATAACAGCAAGAAAAAGTACTAATCCCGTTCCAAAGAATAATTCATATTTATTCGCTGCAGCCCATCCGGTATAGACCGCAATCAGCAATATTATCAACATCATCGCAGGATGCAAATAGATCGATTGAATTGAAAACGGTCCGCGGCTGAAAAAGAGTTCCGGATTCCAGATAATAAACGGAAGGAGAGTGGCGGCGAATGTAAGTACGGAGATTGCCAGAAAATAAAAAATCAGTTTAAAGTTTTGCCGGAATTTATATAGGACCAATATCATAAGCACAGGGAGTACGGTCAGCCTTGTTGAGAGAAGAAAGCCAAAGAGAACTGATGAAACGATAAACCCTGCTGTAACTTTGTTTTCGCTTTCCTTCTTTAAAATAAAGACTGAAAGGAGCGCCACAAAAAACATATTTGAAAAAATTTCGCTTTTCACTGTCAGTTCGTAAAATAACGGAACGCTGCTGATAAAAATAAATCCGCGGAACAGGAGTTCTTTTAATGTTTTTGAGTAATAAATTATTAGCAGCGCGAATCCCGTGAAAGTGATAATCTGCAGAATTCCGATATTGCCCATCAGATAGAGCGGAAGCATTAATAAAAAGTTGACCGGGAAACCGCTTGGGTTAACCTGAGAGCCATATGGGAAAATTCCCGCGGTCAGGTCACTGAGCCAGGTAATCGCAGCATCGGCCCTTGAAACCCGCGTTTCTGCAGGCGCGAAGTATAGGAGCGCCGAATACCCTAAGAATAATGGAACTATCAGTAAGTTAAATTTTGTTTTATTCTTGAGGCTATGGTTTCCGGGAACGTATTTTTCAATTATGGTAATTATTGCCAATTGAAACACCAGGTATGA
>CAIMOS010000337.1 GCA_903843135.1 uncultured Ignavibacteriales bacterium
ACGCAATCTAACAAATTCATCACATTAAAAGAGTGATATAAAACCGGAAAAAGCAATAATCTGATATTTGTGAGCGAACTCACAAATGAGTTTTTGAGATCAATTTTAGTTCAAAATCAATTCATCGAAAATATTATCAGCATCCTGAGAGGCCTTACCGCCTCCGTTCCATTCACTCGCTGCAGCGTTTACACTCCTGAACACACCAACACCCGCGCCCCCGTGATCATCCTGTGCTCCGGCAAATACGGAAATTTTAGTGTTCGATTTGATCGTCCCCAGATATTTTTTGGGGACAGAAAATGTGATTACGTTTTCATTACTGTTCCCAAGCGGATCAGCTTCATCACCCTTCAGAGGAATATAAGAGGCCAGGATTTTACCGCTGCCATCTTTTATTTCAAATCCGCCTCCAAGAACAATTTTTCTGTTGAAAGTTCTTTTTGCGCTCAATTTGTAATTACTGTTTTCACCCACGTTCAGGCTGCCTGTCCCGGGGGCATCGGTCGAGAGGCATATAGTTACAAGTGTCAGTTGGAATCCATATTCTGGATGCCATCCCGGATTGTGGAGGTCTTTCATTCTGATCGTGAACCGGTAGTCATCATTACTTTCACTTACAGAAAACTTCTGAATATCAAGAATTCCTTTTACGAAATTTGTATTAGAAGGGTAAGAATATTTTTCATCATTAATTTTGTCCTCCGCCGAAATAATGACGCGTGAATTTTTTCCGGATTTTTTTATGTCTTTAAGTTTCAGCAAGGCATACTCCGGGGGGCGGATTGATTTTATGCCGCTCCGCATCGGTTCGCGGGAAAGCCTGATCTTACTGTACAGTGAAGCATTTGAAACCGGATCAAGATAAAACTGGCTTGTAACCTTCACCGGATCATCATTCCTGAATGTCATCAGGTCAGAGGAATCTTTAGAATTTGCAGGTACAATAGCTATGAATTTCTGATCTTTGTTTATTTCCGTGCGGATGAGAAAGTTAGCCCCGGCCTTATTTATGAGAGAAATTCCAAGATCAATAGATGTTGAGATTTTTTTTGGTTCAACAACAACCGAGTAATTCGATTCATTGAATAAATAATTTACGCGGACTTCATCCTTTCCCACTTTTTGGTTAAAAGCAACTTTTCTAAGTGATGCCGGGAGATAGGGGATAAGGTATAATGTTTTGTTCGGGGCATCAGGCGAAACTCCTAAATAATCCTGGTAAAAATTTCTGATATACTCCCCCAGGCTCCAGGCCTGAGAGAATGTTCCGCTGAGTTTAATTTCTTGCTCACCTTCGCGCGGATAGGCTTCAGAAAGTTCCGCGAGTGTCCCGGCTGCTCCGCGGTTAAGGATTTGTTTTGTAAGTTCACGCGTCAGCACCCAGGCCGTATCCTGAAGCCCAAAACTGCAAAGCGTCTGAACCACCGGGCCTGTGTTCCATTGCCAGATAATTCCGTTGTGATATGCCGCGTCTTTCGGGTAGAACGGGGGATACTCGTGGAACGGATGGAAATTCTCATCTTTGCGGCTCAATGAGAAAACCCCGTACGGCGTTACAAGTTCATCCATTGCTCCTTCGATAATTGAGAGACGGCTGCGATAATCATCGATCAGGCCGGTTTCATTTAGCGCGAAGAATAAATTAGGCCTGACAGACAGGTCCGGAGCGCCGTCCGGCTTAAGCCGGTCATAAACTTTTTTCCCGGAATCATCGATAAAAAATTTATTAAAATTCTGCTGCAACTTAAGCGCTGCGCCGGCTGCCTGGACAGATAAAATGGTATCTCCCATAAGATCCGCGATGCTGACAGTGCTGAGCAGTTGCCTGTACCAGAGGGCCTGAATATCCACTGCGCGGTTGCCGCGGGGTGACCAGGGGCCGGCAGGGCCGACTGCATCCATCCAAGTCTCTGCATCATCGTGAAGCAGAAAACCGTAATTATCAATGCGGTTTGCGATGCAGGAAATAAAAGCGAGCTTTACCTGAGGATAGATTCTTCTCAGGAAATCGATGTCTCCGGAATATTTGTAGTAATTATATGCCTGGATGACGAACCAGGGCGTTCCGTCCACAGTGTTGTATATTGTCTCGTTCAGCGTAATTCTGTTTGGAATGCGCCCGTAATATTTGCTTGCAGGATCATTATCCTGATACGCGGCAAAATTGAGCAGGACATCCCGTGCATCTTTCATATTTCCTGTTACAAATGTTGCGCCGGGCAGGGCAATAAAAGTGTCTCGTCCCCAGTAATTGTTGAACCAGGGCAATCCCGCAAATATGCCGGTCACTTGCTGCTTTGTAATAAGCGCATCAAGCGAAGCGACCGCCCATAACATCGCTTTTGTAAATTCCGGGTTATCAGTTTCCAGTCCGAGGCCGGTCAGAAGTGTATTTATGCGTTTACGCTTGGCATCTCTGGCGGAAGCGTAATTTTTTTCTATATCATCTGACGGGACTGAGCCGCTGAGAGAAAAATTAATTAGGTTTTCGTCCTCTCCATCAAAATTTATTGTGAGTTTATCCGGAGAGAGAGAATATGACAAAATTCCGCAGGTACTCCTGATTGTGAATATATTCTCTTTCGATGTTGTATTTAGTGAGAAAGAAAGTGAGTTATCTCCCTTCGAAAGAAATTTTTGAATCGCAATACCATTTAATTCAAGCCCGGTAAGTTTGCCGGAAGAAATTTTTATAAAGATATCATTTGTGCTGTCAGGGAAAAGGAATGATTCCGTTATTCCGCCGGGATATTCTCTGGTTAATTCGTAGGGAAGGACGGACACTTTCGATTTCCCTCTTTCGGAAAGTTTGCCGTCAAAGAACAACTTGTAATCGTTGAAAATTTTTTGCTCCCGGACGATCCATCCTTCCCATCCGTTCATAAACGCGGAATGTGTCTGGCCGGAATACTGCCCGGCGGCTTTGTTCGTAAAACTGAAAATACGCCCCGGCGCTTCAACATTTATCGCTAAACTGTCGACTAATAATTTCTCTTCGGGGAAATTGCAGCCGCTGAAAGTAAGCATTAAAAGAAGCAAAAGCCGGAATTTGACATTGTTCATTATTTGGTTCCAGACGGGATAGTCAAAAAATTAAGTACTATTAATTACATCACCAAAATTTATGTATTTTTGAGCTTTATTATTGAACAAAAAAACGGATAGAATGAAAAAATACATATTTGCCCTCGCCCTCGTATTTATAGTAAATGGCTGCCAGTCAAAAAAAGACACCGAATACCTCAGTGAAGCCGAGTCACTGATTAAACAGCAGAAAATTGAAGATGCCGTGAAAACGTTTGAAGAAATGATTGCGGAATACCCCGAGAGCCCTTTAGCTCCGAAAGCGGTTTTAGAACTGGCTAAAATATATCAGGCTGGTATGATAAAGAATATGCCGAAAGATGAATCACTGCAGATGTCTTTAAGTTATTTTAAGCTGATCAATGAAAAATATCCGAAGAGTACGGAAGCGCCTGTGGCCCTTTTTATGACCGGGTTTATAGAGGCGAATGAACTTCAGAATTTTGATGCTGCCAGGAAAAGTTATGAGCAGTTTATGAAACTCTATCCCGGCCACGAACTGGCTGTTTCGGTTGAGGGTGAGTTATCAACTTTGGGGATGACTCCTGACCAGATTCTTAGACAGAAAGACCGAATTGGGAAAAAGTGATTTCAGCAAATATCTTGACCCTGCGGTAATATCGAAAGTATCTTCGTTTGAACTGAGGGCAAGATTTATTGTTGAAGGTTTTCTTCTGGGCCTTCATAAAAGCCCGTATCACGGTTTCAGTATTGAATTCAGCCAGCACAGGCCCTACATCCAGGGGGATCCGCTAAAGGACGTCGACTGGAAGGTTCTTGCTAAAACCGACAGGTTTTATGTAAAACAATATGAAGAAGAAACCAACCTTAAGAGTTATCTTCTGCTCGACAACAGCAACTCAATGTCTTTCAAATATCAGGGAATCGTGACTAAATCTGAATACGCGATTATGCTTGCGTCGGGTCTTAGTTATCTGATGATAAACCAGAAGGATGCCGTGGGGCTGGGGATTTATTCTGATAAGGTCGAAAAATATTTGCCGCCAAAAGCATCCAACATTTACCTTAAGGAAATCCTGACTGCGCTATATCTTTCCAAACCCTCCGGCAAAACCACTACCTCATCAAATCTCGGATTCTTTGCGGAGCGCATCAACAAGCGCGGACTGGTGATTATATTCTCTGATTTTCTTGATGATATAGAATCTTCACTGAAAGCGCTTAAAAAAATACGAAATGCAAAGAATGAAATAATTGTATTTCATATCCTTGATCCGGCGGAAATGAACTTTAGTTTCGGCCGCGATTCAATCTTTGTAGATCTGGAAACAGGGGAGGAGATGGCAAGTCAGCCCTACCAGGTCAGGCGGGTTTATTCGCAGGCGGTCTCGGAATTTGTTCATACTATAAAAAAAGGGTGTCTCGATTCCGGAATTGATTACAATCTTATAGATACCTCGACACCGTTTGATAAAGCGCTCATAGCCTATCTCCAGAAGCGAAGCAGGCTTCATTAATTAAGAATTAAGAATTAAAAATTAAA
>CAIMOS010000338.1 GCA_903843135.1 uncultured Ignavibacteriales bacterium
AACTCTTGGTTCAGTCTCCCGTTCAGGAAGTTTCGCTTCATCAAGTATTTCAATGGTGCTTGTTTCTTTGTTTTCCTGGATTTTTTCCTGGTAGTATTGTTGCTGTAAAAACAAATAAACTTCGTTAAGAATTTTTACTTCCCTTGTCAGATCCGCAAGTTTGAGTCCAAGTTCGGGAGCGCCGGCAAAGGACAAAAGAAAATCATTATTGCCGACTTCAAACTTGTTATACTGCTTGCGCAACCCGTTAAGTTTGCTTTTTAATTCGAGAATATTCGGATGGTCCGGGCTAAGATTTTCCGAGAGGACGCCTAATGTTATCTCTGTATTAACAATTTCACTTTTCACCTTTGCGGCTGATTCAATAGCAACCCTCAGCTGTTCCGGCAATGAGATACTGCGGTTAGATTTTTGAAAGAATACCAGGCGCTGTTCCGCCGTATCTAACTGTGCTTTCGTCTTTGATAGTTCAACTTCAATATACTCTCTTGCTCTTTGCGCCTTCGAAATCATCCTTGTTTTATTCAGGGAATCCAGAACCTCCAGAAAAGAAGATGAAATTCCTGAAGCTAATTCACGGTAATGTTCTTTTTTATCAGAAAACCTCTGAAAATATCCGGATTTAACAGGCACATAAAGTTTCAACACACCCTCTTTTGTAACCTCAAGGTTTAATTCATTGAGTAACTTAGCGGTGGCTGATGTCATCGTTTCCGTTTTGTAATAATCCAACAATTGATTTTTCCGGACAACATATTCCAGGGAAACCCTGCTGCGCATTAGTTCAGCATACAACTGAGAACTTAGATTTTGCGATCCGGACATCAGGGAAGAAATATCACCGCCGGCCAGGAGGCTTGAGAGTCCCAATTTGGGTGAATTTTCCGGCGGCAGGATAGATACCTTTGAAATAAAAGTCAGAGGTGCCGCGAGCAAAAAATAAAGAAAAACAGTAACCGTCCCTGATACAGAAATAGTGACTATTGGTTTGAAATTTACGATCAGCGTCCTGATCAACTGTTTTAATATCATCTTACACTCACGATAACGGCGACTGTGGCGGCAATAACCGTGGCCACTTGGCCAAGTACATTAAGAGAGGTCTGGAAAATGGTCCAGAATTTTGGCGGTGGCGGATCCTCAGGTATCCAAATAATGTCACCGGGATAAATTTTATCGACATCATCTATATCGATCCATTCGCCGGTATTGGAACGGACCAATCTGATATCGTCTTCCAAAGCTCTCCAGCCAAGTCCGCCGGCACTCCGGATGTAATCATCAATCGTGTAATTATCTTTAAACTCTACATTACCGGGATGGACAACCTGCCCGATAAGTACGACATAGTCTTTTTTCTTTGGAACTGAAATCCTGTCATCCCGCATAAGCACAATGTCTTCGTCCGCATCGTTATTTTCGAACAGTTTCTGAAAATCGATAACAACTTTCCCCTTTCTTTGACGTGACTTTGATTTAAAATAATCGTATTCATCGTCCGTCATATCCGCCCTGAGGATAAGTTTTAACCTCTCGAACTCCGGATCAGCATCAACGCTCCCGACATCTCTTCTAAGAGTCGCGTCTAAAAGACTTGCCTCGGGGAGGAACCCGCCCGCTTCCTCAATTACGTCTGAAAGTTTTGTTGAGTTTTCTTTGATCTTATAAATTCCCGGGTACCTTACATATCCGTCGATCTGAATTATATTTTCTTCAAGATATTTGGGTATCTGTCTGACAATCGCCCTGTCCATATTTTTCAGTCTGATATCTTTTTTCATTACCTCTGACAAAGATAAAATCGTGCTGAATTGTGTACTGTTGTCGGCTTCAAATGAGATCAACTCTAAACTGTCAATTCTTGCCTGGGGAAGCACCCCGCCGCAAAGTTCAATTATTCCGGATAAAGTTTCACCATCTTTCAGTTCGTAAGTACCGGGAAATTTGACGGCGCCATTCATGTTGATTATCTTAGTAACTTTATCAAGAAAGACAAAATCCCCTTCTTGTAAATATGGATTCTCTGATTTTTTATTAAGCCTGAAAAAGGAGAGGCAGTCGTAGAAATTTGATTTTCCGTTACGATGGGTAACTTTAATATTCCGTATTGACGTGGTGTTTTGAAGGCCGGCCATATAAACCAGATCACTTAGCCTGGAATTCGCGCTGAGCGTAAATGAACCCGGTTTAAGAATTTCTCCGCCGGCATATATTTTTATTTTACGCAGATTGACGAGCGAAATAAAAACCGTAATGTTTTTATAGTTTTTCCGGATCTGGGTTTCAATTTCATTCCTGAACTCGGCTAAAGATTTATCCTTGCAGGAAACAGGGCCCGCCTTAGGGATAAAAATAAACCCCTCGTGGTTGATTTCGGCATTATGAACTATCTCCTCGAGTCCGCTGATAACAACAAGGAACCTGTCACCCGGACCGGGGAAATAGTTCTCCGGTTCAATAATTCCGTCCGAAGCAACTGACGAATAATTTGCCGCCTGGATCGAATCCAGATTGAGTATCGACTTCCTTTCGAAATAATCAGGAAGTGTCTGTGCATAGGTAAAAGCACTAAGTATGAACAGAGAACATAAAATGTGTGCTGCTGTCTTCAACTAATAAGTCGGTTCTAATTCTGCGATGCTGGCGGAAAAATATTTTTTTCTGTTTTTCTGGGCCTGGTGTAATAATAATAGTATTTATAATATGACCCGTAAGAACTCTTATATACGAAATTATTCAGCACTGTACCCATCAGATTAACATTATTGTTCCGAAGGATATTAACTGACTGCTCCATAAGTTCAATCTCTGTATTATTTGCAGAGACCACCAGAATTGTCGCGTCAGCTAACCTTGATACGATCTCTGAATCTGTAACTGCGATTACAGGCGGTGAGTCAATCAGAATGTAATCATACATCGCTGAAACAGTGTCGAGGAATTCCCCCATCTTCGAGGACTCGAGCAATTCAGCCGGATTCGGAGGGATGGTGCCGGCAGTAATAAAGTGGAGATAATTCATCTCTGATTTTCTTATGATCTCATCCAGGGTTGCCTGGCCAAAAAGATAATCGACAAGGCCGGGATACCTCTTCGTTTTATAAAATGAGTGAACGCGAGGTTTTCTCAGATCACAATCAATAACAAGCGTTTTCTTATTAGAGTGCGCAAAGCTTCCTGCGAGATTGTTGCAAATCATTGTTTTTCCTTCGGACGGCGCTGAGGATGTGACCAGGATAGTCTTCAATTCTTTGTCCGGCAGTTTACTGAACTGGACCCTCGTTCTCAATGCCCTGAAAGCCTCTGAGGGGATTGAATCCGGTTTCTTAGCCACTATAAATTCGAATTCATTTTCGCCGTTTGTTGATACCCCTTCAATCAAAGGAATCCACGAGAGAACAGTAATATCCCGTCTCTGGATATCTTCAGGAGTTTTTACCGTATTGTCGAAATAGTTTCTCGTAAATACAAATCCGATAGATAAACCAAGGCCAAGAACAAAACCCACAAGAATGATAAGCATACGGTTAGGCTTTGAGTGCTTCTCAGATGGCTCTGAAAAATCGATGACGGTAACGTTTGCCGGGGTTGACTGCTCATTTATCATTGCTTCCTGATATTTCTGTTCGATCAGGATGTACAATTTTTCCAATGATTCACGGTTACGCTGAAGGCGCGCAAGTTCGATACTGGATTTTGGCAACTGGCCAAATTTTCTCTCATACTCTTTTACAAGATTACCCAGCTGATCTATCCTGATGACAAGCGACTGTTTCTTAATTTCTTCTTCGATGATCTTCTGAGTTAAAGTTTTTAACTCATCCGGAGTCGCAACAAGGATTGAAGTTTTGTATGCATTCAGTTTTTTATTAAGGTTGGCGCGCAGCTCAGTAATTTTTTTATTGTACTCATTAACTGCTTCTTTGCCAAGTCCTGTCTCATTCGGGCCGGTTGCTAATACCTGATCCCTGTTATATTCCAATTTGGCAATTTCGGTCTGTCCGAACTTAATGTACTCTTCAGACGCAAAATTCTCAACATAATCAGAAATCTGCGGATTCTTTTCCTTTAGTTCTTTCTTATACAAATCGAGTGCCTTTTCGACACTTGAAAGCTCAATCTCGGACATACTCTTTTGAGATTCGAAATCCGATAATTTACCTATTAACTGCTCAACCTGTGATTCAAGAACCATTACTCCGCCCGACTCCTGGAACTTCTTCAGCAATTCTTCAGAAAAATTAAGATCAGCCAATTTTTCATTCTTTTGAATCTCAAGATATTTTTTAACCAGCGCGATCTGATTGCGGTTGGATTCGAGATTCATCTTCGTATAAACTTCCGCGTAAGTATTAGCTATCAGCGAAGCTTCATAAGATGACGGGGATTCCACAGCTATAGTAACTATGTCAAGCCCTCTCTTCTGCTTGATATCAGCTTTATCGAGCAAAGCCCGGATATCCAGAATACGCTTTAATCTTGGGGCTACATTTTTTTCAAGCATCGACTTATCGAGCAGGAGTGAAAACTTCGTGAAATCGTTTACCTGTTTAAAAGTATCTGCAAGTGCCTGGGCAATTCTCGTTTTAACTTTATTACTTTGCAGAAACTCAATCTCGTTTGCAATAAACCTGTCTTTGCCGAAGTCACCCATTGACGGAAACAAAGGAGAGTCAAGAATGCTTCCTTTGGGTGATTCTATTTTAACCGTTACAGTCGACTGGTAAATATTAGTGGCATTTACTGCGTAGACAATTGAAAAAGTTAAACTCGTAAGAGTGATAAGTAAGATCGGGAACAGATTACCCCTGATTAAATTTAAGTAATCCTTAAAAGTAGTGGTCTGCTCTTCTATTAAAGTATTAGAACGCTTATTCAAAAAATCTCCTTGACCGGTTAATTGGTAATATAAATAATACTAAGAGTGATTGACAACAGGGTTGAGATTACCGAAAGTCCCAATGACAGGTATTCCCTCCAGAACAAACGTGGCTCCCCTGGTAATAAGATAATATCACCGGGTAGCAATCTGGGCGCAGGTTTAAATTTTTCAAGATTATCTTTCCACAGAAGTTCGCTGTAGTTAAATTTAATAATCTCGTAAGTGGAATCTGATTTCATCCGGAAAATCTTCATTTCATCCAAGTCAGATGTAGGACTCACACCTCCGGCTAAAGAAATTACATCCAGGACGGTTGATTTTTCAGAAAGAAGATAGGTCCCGGGAAACTG
>CAIMOS010000339.1 GCA_903843135.1 uncultured Ignavibacteriales bacterium
GGAAGCAATAAATACGATAATTAATAAAAAAGCTTTCATCTTACCTGTTCCCAAACTTTTGAAATTGAGCGGTTCTTGGCAATGATGGCGACAGCGTTTTTGAACCATTCGGATGTAATCTTAAAGTATCCATATTTGCGGAATCTTCTCGGTGACTCAAAGACTGTGAGGTTAAGCTCAAACTTAATTTTCCCGTACTTCTTCAAGCGTTTAAAAAGATCAAAATCTTCCCCGGCGATTAAGTTCTCGTTGTATCCGCCAACTCTCTTGAAATATTCTTTTTTAACAACCTGGCATTCTCCTCTTCCCATCCCATAGGTCAGTAGATTAAAGAGGAAGAAATAATAATTGTAAAAAGAATGGAATATTTTATCTCCGAAATTCTCCTCATCCGGAAATATCCTGACCTTTGTAGTAAAGGCCGCATATTCGGATTTCAAAAAATATGACTCAAGATAGTTGAAAAAATGATTAATATTTTTGAAAAGAACGTCGGCGTTAACGAAAATCAGCACTTTCCCGGAAGCCCGGGTTGCTCCATTATTTCTGCCGCGGGCAATACAATCAATGTTATCACCAACCGCTCCTGTAACTTTATCCGCAAGTGCTACTGCGATTTCCATAGTCCCGTCACTACTGCCTCCGTCAGCAACTATAATTTCCATCTCAGTGCCGGATTCTGACCTGAATTTGATCAGTTGATTCAGAATTTGCGGAAGAAGTTTTTCTTCATTCAGAGTAGGAATTATGATACTATATTTCAATTAAGTCGAAATAATTGCTGAAGTTTATTGAATACTTAATTTATACCGGAAAATTAATTCAGACTTCCCTCTTCATTTGCGGGAAAAAGATCACATCCTTGATAGATGATTGATTTGTAAGAAGCATAACCAGTCTGTCAATTCCGATACCTAACCCGGCTGTTGGAGGCATGCCATACTCCAGTGCTCTGATAAAATCTTCATCTACCTGCTGCGCTTCGTCATCTCCTTTTTCTCTGGCTTTCACCTGGTCCTGAAAACGTGCCATCTGATCAAACGGGTCATTAAGTTCCGAAAAAGCATTACAGATTTCCCTTCCGGTAACAAATCCTTCGAAACGTTCAACTATTCCTGGTTTACTGCGGTGTGTTTTTGCCAAAGGAGATGTTTCCACAGGATAGTCAATCAGAAATGTTGGTTGAATCAGTTCGTCCTGAATCAGGATCTCAAATATCTCATCAATAATTTTTCCCCTGCTCTTGTGAGCCAGATCTTCCACACCAACTGCCTTTGCTTTCGAAAACAACGTTTGATCATCAGTGTTGAGTACATCGAGCCCTGTTTTTTCCTTAATCGCATCTATCATTGAAACCCGATGCCACTTTTTGCCGAAGTCGATCTCGGTTCCGCCCACATTAAATATAGTAGTTCCGAAAACCTTAATACTTACCTCCCGGACCATATCCTCGACGAATTCCATCATCCAGTTATAATCTTTATAGGCAACATAAACTTCCATCATTGTAAATTCAGGATTGTGGGTCTTATCCATCCCTTCGTTTCTGAAATCCTTGGAAATTTCATAGACACCGTGAAAACCTCCCACGATAAGACGTTTTAGATACAATTCGTCAGCAATTCTAAGATAGAAATCCACATCGAGTGTGTTATGATGCGTGACGAACGGGCGAGCGTTCGCACCTCCGTATAATGGCTGCAGTATTGGTGTTTCAACTTCCAGAATACCGTTTTTATCAAGGAAATTTCTTATCGAAGTAATAATTTTACTGCGGTACTTGAAAGTTTCTTTAATATCCGGATTAACGATCAGATCCAGGTACCGCTGACGATACCGCAATTCAATGTCTGAAAACTGATCATATATAACCTTGTTTCCGTTTTCGTCTACAATTTCTTTAGGGATCGGAATAGGACGAACTGATTTGGTTAACAGAAAAAGTTTCTCTACGTGCACAGAAATCTCTCCCGTCCGTGTCTTAAAAACAAATCCCGTAACTCCTATTATATCTCCGATGTCCAGCAATTTAAAGTTATCATAATCATCTCCAAGATCGTCTTTTTTCAGGTAAACCTGAATTTTACCGTGTTCATCCTGTAAGTGGGCAAATGAGGCTTTCCCCATTCTTCTGAGCGTCATTATTCTGCCGGCAATAGAAACAGTACGTTTTTCGTTTTCTACGTAACAGTTTTTTATATCTGCAGAATCGGAGTCTGTGCTAAAACTATAAGCAAATGGATTCACGCCTTTTGCGCGAAGTTCTTCCAGTTCTTCAATTCTTCTTTTAATTAAAACATTAACATCTTCAATGTGTAGATTTTCCAATCTGTCTCCTATTTTCTCTTAAAATTTGCTAATCTTGTGCATACAAGATCCTGTATGTTCTCAGCAAGAACAAAAGGAACATTAAAATTATTCGCGATCATAGTGAATGATAACAATTCGTTGTCCCCGGTGCGCATATATCCTGAAAGGCTTCTTACATTACCGATAAATCCGGTCTTCGCCCTGACGTTATCCTGGGCATTTGTTCTAATCATACGTTTTGCGAGTGTACCATTTTTCCCCGCTACCGGCAATGAGGAATAAAAATCTTCAAACACTGGAGATTTATACATATGGTTCAGTAATGTGAGTATATGTTGCGGCGAAACGTAGTTAAGCCGTGAAAGGCCAGACCCGTCGGCCAAAATAATACTTTCAGGAATAATTCCCATTTGGGAAAATAAATTCTTCTCAGCGGCGATACCGTGTGCGGCTGTTCCCTTTTTAGATTTATCTAAACCGAGTGTTTTAAGTAACTGTTCGGCATAAAAATTATGACTGTTCTTATTGATAATTTTTACGATTTCATTCAACGGAACAGATCTGTGCGTTAAAAGCAGGTGGAAGTCCTTCTGACTTAGAGGTTTATCAAGGTCATCAATATCCAACGCAAATCCTGTGACTTTTATTCCCTTTTCCTCAAGAACCTCCTTAAGTGTAATAACAAAGTACTGCGTCGGATTATTTATCGTGGCGTATGCTTTAATAGTTTGATTACTGTATTTAACCGAGCCGCTTACCGTTATAATGTTAGTGCCTCTGTCTCTGTACAGATCAATTGAGGTCAATGAATCATCCGGTACCGTAAAAACATTATTA
>CAIMOS010000340.1 GCA_903843135.1 uncultured Ignavibacteriales bacterium
GTCTTAACAAACTTGTATTTAACCTTAGTATCAAACTCTTTCTTAGGAGCTACACCCAGTAGCCCGCCGTAATTAACTGACTCGCCTACTTTCTTTCCGTAAGCGGGGATAATTCTTACCGCTGTGGTTTTGTCGTTGATAATGCCAATAGCGCTTTCATCAGCGATAATGCCCGCGATTGATTCAGCCGGCGTATCACCCGGAACGGCGATCATATCAAGCCCCACGCTGCAGACAGATGTCATTGCTTCAAGTTTTTCAAGAGTAAGGTTGCCCCTTTCGGCGGCGCGGATCATTCCCTGGTCCTCGCTGACCGGGATAAACGCACCGCTCATTCCTCCCACGGAGGAACTTGCCATCAGTCCGGCTTTTTTAACGCAATCGTTTAGCAATGCCAGGGCAGCGGTAGTGCCGGGTCCGCCCACATCCTCAACGCCCATCGCGATTAATATATCCGCAATGCTGTCACCTTCCGCGGGGGTAGGCGCAAGGGAGATATCCACGATCCCGAAAGGAATATTATTCTTTTCAGCGACGCGGCGGCCTATTAATTCACCCGCGCGGGTGATCTTGAAGACTGTCTTTTTGATGGTTTCTGCGAGCGCCTGGAAATTTGCATTGCCAAGCGATTTGATCGCATCGAGTACAACTCCCGGACCGCTTATGCCCACGTTAAGTACAATTTCCGGTTCACTGATTCCGTGGAACGCTCCGGCAACAAAGGGGTTGTCTTCAACTGCATTGCAGAATACGACGAGTTTTGCGCATCCGATCGAATCACGGTCGCCCGTCAGGCGAGCGGTATCCTTAATCATATTCGACATCAGGTTGATCGCGTCGATATTGATCCCGGCTTTGGTTGAGCCGACATTAACGCTCGAACAAACTTTCTGCGTGGTTGAAAGGGCAAGAGGGATGGACCGGATCATAGCTTCATCACCTGAAGTAAACCCTTTTTGTACGAGCGCTGAGTAGCCGGCGATGTAGTCAATGCCGACATTCTGTGCAGCTTTATCAAGGGCCTCGGCAATTTTTACAAATTCATCAATCCCGAATGAATCGCCGATGATGGAAATCGGTGTAACCGAAACTCTTTTATTTGCAATTGAGATACCGAACTGCCTTTCGATCGCTCTCGCGTTTTCAATATGCTTAGTGGCGTGTTTTGTGATCTTGTCGTAGATCTTCTGTGTCACAACCGAAATGTTCCTGTCTGTACAGTCGCGCAGGCTTATTCCCATCGTAACGGTGCGGATGTCGAAATGTTCGACTTCCGTCATTTTAATAGTTTCTAATATTTCGTCAAATTCGTACGGCAAAGTGTTGATCTTTCTTATTAAATGCGGTGCATATAGCGGAATACATCCTCGTGCTGGAGGAATATTTTTATCTTCAGTTTCTCGGCGATCTTATTCATCTCGTCCTGTATTTCGCGCAGGTCTTTCGGCGAATTAGAAATGTCGATCATCATAATCATAGTATAGAATTCCTGCATAATCTTCTGCGAAATGTCGAGGATGTCGCAGCCACAGTCGCTGAGTGTGGTAGTAATTGTACTTACAACCCCGGTCTGGTTTATACCGAAAGTCGTAAGGATTGCGCGGGTGCCGCTTTTTTGCTCTGAATTTCCGGTATAACCGTCGGAAGCGAGTTTTTCTTCAACGAACTTTTTTACTTTATCTTCAGTCGCGTCAGGCCCAAGTTTGTTTATTGCTTCGAGCGCGAGTTCTCTGATCCTGTCTTCGGATGTCTTCAAGGTTTAAGGCCTTTATAATTAATTGTTAAATAGTCTATAGCCGAGTTGGTCAATTCATTATTCCTGTTCCTGATCTCCTTATCAGCGTTTCTGACACCGCCGAAATAAAAGCGGAACCAGGCGAAGTTCGCGATCAGTACGCCGTCCAGCGCGCGGTTGCTGTTTAGGGCGTCTGCAGTGAGCCAGATACCGAGCGCGTTCCAGGCAAGGGACATCATTCCTTTGTAATATTCGCCGGCGTAAAAAAGACCGCTTCCCGGAATGAGGTATGAAATTGACCTGCCAAAATTTACTGAATATTTTTCGTTATTTATACTGTCGCAGAAGGCAGCGAGAAATTTTCCTTCATCATTTTTAGCAAATTCTTCTGCAGCATTGCCCGGTTCTCCGCAAAAAAGATAATACCAGCCGCGCCAGTAAGCGGGACAGCCGAATTGCGCGTGTCCGGCAGACGGCTCATTCTCGAGGCTCCTCAGGATAGTTAATGCCGATGAGGAGCGCAAAATGATCAGGCATTTAACCGCTTCGATCCTCGATTCATACCCGGCCAGGTCATTTCGGGCGTATTTACGGGCAAGATTGAAATATTTTAATGCATCGTTAAATCGGCCGCCGGCTTTATAGCTTCTCGCGATGAGAAGGTTCGCTGTATATGAATATCGGGATGCGGTGTCGAAAAAGGTCAGGCGTTTTCCTTCTGTCACTGCATCGAAGTATTTGCCTTCAATGAATAACTCTTCCGTGTACCTCTTCTGATCAGCCAGAATGTCCTGGGCGGCGCTCTCAAAGCTGAGGCAGTACAGGAACAAAAACAAGATTGAGATATTAATCTTCATACAGACTCTTAAGTTCCCCGCTCAGGAAGTATGAATTTGCCCGGAAAATTTCATCTATCTCTACAGAAAGAGTATAGGTTGCTTCAAGATTGTGTTTTCGTGCGGCGGTGTATGACCCGTAGATCCCGCCCGCATAAAATCCCGCTGCCGATGCTGCGAAAATGTAACCGCGCGTATCGTGGTGCGCATTAAAATTTATTACTGAGAGATAGGTAAAGAGCGAAGTGGTCAGTAATGCTGTAATTCCGTCAGAATAATCACCTGTATAAATCTTTCCGCTGCCGGGAATGATTGCTGACAAAAGCGCCGCGGCGAATCCGCTTTTCAGTCGCAGGTTATTCATTTTGTATTGAAGTTCTTCCTTATGTTCCCGGCAGAGAAGCGGATTTGAAACTAATTGATGAAAAGCTGATTCCGAAAATCCCAAACGGCGCGCATAGTCATATGATTTTAGCAGTTCCAATGAAGGAAGATATTCCGGTTTAATAATATCGTTTGATTCTCTTTCGGTGGGAGTCTCGATATAGAGGCCGCACAGCGCTGAAAAAACTTCGGCTTCATCTTTGTATGAGGAATTGAAAACGGCGAGTTTGCGTTCAGCATCCGGATATTTCCCGAGCCTGAATAAACTGATGCCGGATTTGATCAGATAGATCGTATCTGAATTGCGCCTGAAGACGGCGTCATACTCTTCAGAGGCCCGGAGGTGATCGCCTTCTGCTGAAAGCTGCTTCGCGAATTTAATTCTGTGCTCCGGTGAATGCAGCAGCATACTCTGAGCCGGGAGATAGTTCGCGATAACTGCAATAAGAAAAATGGAAAAGAATTTATTCATCCGGGAAAGACTCGTAGTTGTATATATTCCGGGACGATGAATAATAGAACGGGGGATCGTAAAACCTGCCTGAGGAATGAATTGTGTATTTATCTTTTCTGTTATAGATGTTTACATCTCTTGTAAAACGGTCCCAGAACATAAGTCCGCCGGTGATAAGCCCTTCGCTTTTCACGGCGTCAAGGAGGAAAGAAGAGCAGGAAGGGTGGAATGGGCAGTTGTCGCCGTCGTGCTCAGAGATACCGTGGCGGTAAATGAAAATAAATGCATCTACAGGAAGAGACGCGGGATCATCTATATCAAATGTGATCGGCCCCTTATGGTTAACAGGCAGAGACGGATAAGGTTTTGCCGCCGCGCCCCAGCGTGATGTTTCCTGGGAATGTAATGTACAAAACGAGAAAAGAAATAAAATGAGAAAGCAGCAGCGGAGATATGTTTGATTCGTAATCATATGCAGTAAATCTGTAACCCCTCCTGTATCCTCCCCTTCGCTAAAAAGGGGAGGAGGAGAAGTTAAAATTATTTACCTGAAAGGAGGGAGCGTGCGATGACTACTTTCTGAATTTCAGAAGTGCCTTCGTAGATCTCTGTTATCTTTGCGTCGCGCAAATATCTCTCAACGAGGTATTCTCGGACGTAGCCGTAACCGCCGTGGATCTGGATCGCTTCAAGCGCGTTCTCGACAGCTACTTTTGATGCGTAAAGCTTTGCCATAGCGGATTCTTTTACATAACTGACGTGAGCGTCTTTTAACGCGGCAGCGCGGAGTGTGAGCGCTTTTGCGGCTTCGTATTTAGTTGCCATATCCGCAAGTTTAAACTGAATTGCCTGGTGGTTCGAAATTTCCGTTCCGAATGATTTTCTCTGTTTGGCATATTTAACTGACGCCTCGAATGACGCAAGCGCGACACCGAGCGCCTGCGAAGCAATGCCGATCCTTCCGCCGTTCAGGGTATTCATCGCGAAGTTAAAACCTTTACCTTCCTCCCAGATAATATTCTCTGAGGGGACTTTACAGTTTGTAAAAGTGAGTGAACAGGTATCGGAACTGCGGATACCGAGTTTATCTTCTTTCTTTCCGTGTTCAAATCCCGGAGTGCCTTTTTCAACAATAAAAGCCGTGATCCCTTTGTGCGCTTTTTCGCGGTCGGTTTGCGCGATTACGATGTAGTAATCGGCCGAGGTTCCGTTTGTTATCCAGTTTTTAATTCCGTTGATGAGCCAGCCGTCACCGTCTTTAACTGCGTAGGTGTGCTGATTGGTGGCATCGCTGCCTGCCTCGGGTTCGGAGAGGCAGAACGCGCCGAGTTTTTCTCCTTTTGCGAGCGGAACAAGGTATTTCTGTTTAATAAATTCTGAGCCGTAGGTTTCGAGTCCCCAGGTGACAAGCGAGTTGTTTACCGACATAATAACGCCGACGCTTGCATCAACCTTTGAGATTTCCGTCATAGCGAGAACGTAGCTGATTGTATCCATTCCTGCGCCGCCGTAGTCCGGGGAGACCATCATTCCCATTAATCCGAGTTCTCCCATTTTCTTGATTATATCGGTTGGAAATTCACAACTCTGATCCCGTTCAACCGCGGTTGGGGCTATTTCGCTTTCGGCAAAGTCCTTTGCCATTTGCTGGATCATTGACTGTTCTTCGGTAAACTCAAAGTTCATAAGGTCTCCGTAAATTTTATTGATTGCGGGCCGGCGCCCGGAGTAATTATTAATTTAACATCCAATTTATGTGAGGCGGGATTAATTAAAAAATAAAATCTGCGGGGGCTGACGCAGAGGCGGAAAGTTTGAATAAAGGAGCTTATCCGGAGAATTTTTTGGCAAATCAAAATTTATCTAAGCAGTCATTTTCATCCATTAGTAAGATCCGATGATCACCTTTGCGAACCGGCATTTTGCAACCGGATTGTTTTATTTAGATGATTATAAAAAGGTTCCCTTGGTCAGCGCTGATATTTCTTTATCAAAAAGTGAATTATCCATTGACAATAATATTCCGGAAATGTATATTGAGGGTACTTAATAAATTTTCTCGTAAGAAAAAATGTCAGACCAACTCATTGATTCAAAAAAAGCAGCGAAAATTTTAAAAATTACTCCTCAACAAGTCAGGAATCTGTGCCGTGATCAACGGTTGAAGGCGGAGCAGGTTGGCGGAACCTGGGTAATCAACAAAACTGATTTATACTCATTTGCCGAACAAAGTAAATACACCGTTGCAGAAGACCAACCCACATATCTTACGCATAAAGAAATAATTCAACGTAAGAAGCCCATCGCGTTAAGTTTTTTTAGCGGTGCGATGGGAATGGATATAGGGCTTGAGCAGGCCGGGTTTCAGACAATTTTAGCCTGCGAGATTGATAAGGCCTGCAGAAAAACAATTCACAGAAACAAACCTGAGATAGCCCTGATTGGCGATATCAATGCTCATACCGGGGAGGAAATCCGAAAAATTGCCGGTCTGGATAAAACCGATGAAATTGATCTGATAGTCGGCGGGCCTCCCTGTCAGGCCTTCAGCACAGCCGGTAAAAGATTGGGGTTCGAAGATGATCGCGGGAATGTTTTCCTCACTTTTCTTGAGAGAATAATAGAGTTGCGTCCTAAATATGCGGTGATTGAAAATGTCAGGGGAATTTTGTCCGTTCCCTTAAAGCACCGGCCCCACGATAAAAGGGGGAAAGGTTTCCCGGAATTAAATGCAGATGAGGAAAAAGGCGGCGCTCTAAAACATATTCTGACGATCCTAAAGGGTTCAGGTTATGGCGTATCATTTAACCTCTATAATTCTGCCAATTTCGGCACACCACAAAAACGTGAGAGAGTGATAATAATTTGTAGTCGGGACGGACAGAAACTTCCTTACCTTGTGCCAACACACTCGCAGGATTGTAGTTTCGGGCTTCCGAAATGGCGGACCTTTCGTGAAGCTGTGACCGGATTGCCAAAGAAGCAGAATGGTATTTCATTTCCTGAGAAGCGATTGAAATACTACAGATTATTAAAGCCGGGGCAGTATTGGAAACATTTACCGTTAGAATTACAAAAAGAAGCATTGGGGGCTTCTTATCATACTAATGGCGGTAAAACAGGATTTTTAAGAAGGTTAGCGTGGGATGATCCGTCCCCGACATTAGTTACACACCCGGCTATGCCTGCTACTGATCTGGCCCATCCCACAGAAGACCGGCCGCTCAGTATTGAAGAATATAAGCGAATTCAGGAATTTCCCGATGACTGGATTATTGAAGGAACAATGAGTGATCAGTATCGCCAAATCGGAAATGCAGTTCCGGTTAAATTAGGTTATGCAGTAGGCAAACTTCTGATTGATCATATGAAAGGACGTAAATTGAAATCCTATGAAGGATTTAAATTTTCACGTTATGATAATACCAATGAAAAGACCTGGGAGAATGATTTTGACAAAAGAATGCGAAAGTCTGCTAATACTTCTCAAATGGAATTTATTTTTTCAGAATAGTTTTTGCCACGGATTCTCATCTTCAATGGCTAAGGCTCCCGGATTATAAGCAAGCGCCTCTTTAACAAAGTCGCGAAATGTTTCCTCGGAACATTTTACTCGTAATTTTGAATTTAAGTTTTGCCACAAATATTTGCCGGTCAAGGCATCAACCCTGAACCATTTCTCAATTGAAGTGCCTTTACGGATTTTATTGCTTGAACTATTTTCAGAATTACTCCGGTTTTTGATTTGCAAAAGGCCGCCGCTTTTACTACAAAAATCAACGCTTCGGACTGTTTCACCCCAAGCGCAGTACCACCCTTTTGATTTAAGTTCGACCGACAGGTATTCCTCAAGAAGATGGCCTAAAATATTTTCTGCCGCCATAGAAAGACGGTGAGCATATTTTATAAGATTTACGGAGGCATCATCAAGATTTGTTAATCTACCCTGAATAATAATGTTAATAATAGGATCGGCAATTGTTCCGGGAACATTTGAACGGTGTCTTGAAATTCTGCTGTTATAGCCGTTGTAATATTTAATTACCCATCGCTCAATGGCTCCTTTTGCGTCGTCCGTTTTTAATCCAATGTTGGTTGGCGCCAGTTCAGGATTATTTAAACAGGTTTTGAACACATAATTTATCCCGGATTTCCAGTCGAACTGTAATTCATCTGATTTTGCCCTGGCAATTGATTCTGCCTTATTTGTATTCAACTTTATAATGGCTTCTTTGAATTTCAAACTATAATACTCCCATTATTTTTTTTATAACAGCAACTATATTTTTAGAACCCAATAATTGATGTTCCCAGATACGGAAAACTTGTATTCCTGATTTCATTAGATAGCAATTAACTTTTTTGTCCCGCAACCTGTTACTTCTGAATTTTGCCGACCAAAAAGATTTCCTTGTTTTCGGAATATGCCCGCATTTTGGGCATCCGTGCCAAAAACAACCGTCAATAAATATGGCTAGTTTTTGTTTGTCAAAATAAATATCCGGTTGCCCCAATATACCTTTAACATTCATTTGCCAACCCTTAACTGATGCACGTACAAGGCACATTCTCAATTTTAATTCCGTAGTCTTATTATTCTTGTTCCTGATTGCGGACATATTTGAAGACCTTTTCGGACTGATGTTTGTAAAGGCACCGCCCTTTAGGTATCTTTTGAGACTTTTTTCCATTTCAAATCTCTGAAGTTAATTTACCTTCAAATATTAGTATAAGGCAAAATTAATAAAAATAATTCTGATAAATAATTCCGGTCGAAGCGCTAAGGTTTTTTAAGTCCCGGAACACCCCGGGCATCTGGATTCTTTTTCATCCATTTATAGTCCGGGATGGACTTATACCTTCCCCAGAATTTGTAACCGGTCAGTGAAGTATACCGGATAAGCCTTCCGATTATCTTCTGCCCGAGAACCAGCTGCTGTAGTTTATAAAAGAACCATAGAAAGGCGAAGAAAATAATTGTAGAGGTGATGGAATTAATCCAGCTGTTATTGCTGTAAGTGTTGAGCATAAGATAAATGAGGTAGGAATTTGCAGCCGAAGCTAAAAACCAAACTATCACTAAGAGTCCGTGTGAAGTTTCGATTGCTTTTTCAGGGCAGGCATTCATACACTTCATACAGCTTTCGCAGTCGAAGGTCCAATATGGACGGTCATTAATTTCCTTTATGGCATTGACCGGACAGCTTTTAATGCAGAGTTTGCAGTTATCGCAATTTATGGACGCATAAAATGATTTTGCGAAAGCAAATCTTCCGAAAAGATAATAAAGTACTGAAATCGGGGAGATGAGTATGTCCTGTATAAGGTCTTTATACGCGGGGTATGCTTTTCTGCCGCTGAATATTCTGGTTATATATTTCTCAAGTTTTGAGTGGCTTCTTTCGTGGAGGTACTTCACTGTCTTTTCTCTTAAAGCAGGATGGATAGATATCCAGTTTGAAGGCATATCAAAAGGGATCCAACCGATGATCTTGTGTCCTTTGGATTTGAGAATGAGTGTGGAGAGCATGAATGCAATTCCGGTAAGTCCCGGAGTAACAAATTTACCAATCCGCATTCCCGCCCGTGTATTCATAAGGACGATTTTATTCTTTCCTTCCGGAAAACGGCGGATGAAATCGAGTGTGATCTTCGGGAAGTTAAAACCGTGTACCGGGGATATTATGATGATCAGCGAATCAGAGGGGAGCGTGTTATAAACGGAACGGTCTGTTTTTGATATATCGAGGATTTTAGGAACTATGTTATAATCGGGCGCAAAATGGGAACACCACAATGCAACCTGTTTCGCATTGCCGGTGCCGGAGAAGTAAAAAATTACCAGTTCTTTGAACTCACTCATATTATTGCGATGATGTATTGATAGCAGACTCCGGCACAATATTAATGAGAAATCATTAAATATTCCAGAAAATTATTTGCGTTCGATTGGAGTCGGGTTATCGATACATCTAAGAAAGAATAGGCCACTGATAACACTGATTTAAACAGAACAACACTGATCGATGGATCAGAAAAAAGGATATAAATAAAAAGAGACGCGTGTTAAGCGTCTCATAAAAATATTATCGGTTCCGAAGATGCAGGATTATTTCCGCACTTAAATGATTATTAGAAATCCATATCCGAACCTGATTCGCGTTTCTTTTCGGGGGCTTTAAAGTTGAAAAGTTTATAGGTTATTCCCAGGAATGCTACACGGGATTCGCGCCTGCTGTCAAGCACCGCGGTGAATCCGGGGCCGGACAGTTCGGTTTTCTGTGAGAGTGTATTGAAGATGTCGCTCACTCTGAAAGATACCGTAAGGTCTCCGTCGAGAAAATCCTTTTTTGCTCCGAGATCAACGGAAAACTGCTCAGACATTTTTCCCTGAGGAACAATTGCCGGTGATTTGTAATTCAGCGCGAGCTGCAATCCTGTTCCCGGTCCGAATGCCAGGTTTGAGTTGATCTTTGCGGTCCAGTTGTAATCATTGAATGCACTCAAATTATTTGCAGGATCCGCGTTGAACTTGGTATTGTAGTAAGAGAATCCGGCATTTACTCTCCAGAAGGGAAGAATCGGAAGAGTAGTGTTGACTTCCGCGCCGATATCGTTCTGGCTGCTTACGTTCTTAAATGTTGTTCTTGAAATTCCGAGGTTATCAACTTCCGTTATATTGCTGATGACGCCCGATGTTGCACGCAGAAATCCGGTCGTGGTCAGTGAAACCTTACCCATCATCATTGTATAACCGAGTTCGTATGAATTAGTGAACTGCGGATCGAGTTTCGGGTTACCGTACATAATGTTGAGCGAATCATTCAGGTTAACGTAAGGGTTTGTCTGCCTGTTATTAGGGCGGTCAACACGGCGGCTGTAACTGAGAAGCACTTCATCGCTGCCGAACTGTTTAGAGAAATAAACAGACGGATACAGCGCGAAATAATTTTTGGTAAAATTCTCACCTGTTGTCAGCAGTTTCCCTTCAACATTTGCCTGTTCAGCGCGCACGCCAGCCTGAATTTTGAACCAGTCGTTAACGCTTCCGGTATAGTTTGCATAAACCGCGTGTACTTGTTCATCCATATCAAAATGATTTCGGAACTGGAGCAATTTATCCCAGGTGCCTGCAATCGGATTAAAAGTTTCGTAGTCGTTCCTCATCTTAGTGCTTCTTACCGTTGATTTATAACCCGCGTCGATCTTTGAGCCGGGGCTTATCTGGCGCGTGTAATCAGACTGAAGAATAAGCATATTGCTTGTATTATCGGTAAAAGTATTCTGATCAGGCTTATTAACCGTTCCGCCAAGGTAATTCACTTCGGTGATTTTTTCATCGCGCGACATCGCGAAATCAGTGAAGGTTATATCAGCGGTAAGTTCGTGTCCCGGGCCTTCGAATACTTTTTTGTAATCGAGTGAATATTCCATCGCCCCCATTTTTCTCGGGCCGTCCGATGTGCGCATATAATCAGAAGTCAGTATGCCGGAGGAATTATAATTCTTAATATATGTTTTTGTATCGTACCCAAAGGTGTGGCCTTTATTCCGTAAGGTAAACGATAAATTATCTTTTTCATTAAATGTGTAATCGGCAGTGAAGGAAAGATTGTTCGTCGCCATCAGCATACTGCCGTCGACGTTCTGGTAGAGCGCCGGTGAGTTTAAAGATAATGAAGATAACCGCGTATTAGTACTGTTGTAGAGAAAATTATTTGTACGGTTATCGTAGCTGAGATTCAGGTTCAGGCCGTTTAACCTGTAATTCAGGATAACTGAGCCATTGTATTTATTACCGGTTCCGCCAAAAGCTGAGAACTGGCCGTTAAAACCGGAAACGCCCTTTTTCTTCATCAGGACATTTATAATGCCGGCTGTTCCTTCAGGATCATATTTCGATGAAGGGTTTGTGATTATCTCAATAGATTCGATCTGTTCAGCGGGAATCTGGTTAAGCACATCACCGGAACTAAGAGCGGTCATCCCCGATGGTTTTCCGTCGATCAGAATAGTAAGGTTGCTGCTACCGCGCATTGTTACGTTTCCGTCAACGTCTACATTCACCGAAGGTACATTCTGAAGCACATCAACAGCCGATCCGCCGGCAGACGCGAAATTTTTATCGACATTGATCACTTTTTTATCAAGGTTATGCACGTGCGCATCCTTTTCCGCAGTAATGACCACATCGCCCGTACGGACATCTTCCATATTCAGATAGATTTTGCCGAGGTTGATCTCAGTCTGATTCGGCTTAATAGCAATATTGCTTACATAAACCGGGGAGTAACCGAGGAATTTGATTTTAACGATATATTGTCCCATCGAAAGATCCTCGATTAAAAAGTTACCCGCCGGATTTGTTATTCCGCCGGTCATCATCGTAGAATCTTTCTGCCTGTAAATGATGATATTCGCGTACTCCAGCGGCAGCCCGTTTGAACTGTCAATGATCATACCCGAAATTTTTCCAGGTTTTGCCTGCGCGTCAGGACGGATTTTCTCCGATACCTGGCCGGGTACAGCACTATTAAATAAATATAGAAAAATGAAGAATTTTAACGATTTGCTAAAGAACATTTACCAACTAACCTGATTTGTTTTAAAAATTTTATATATTGCTAATTAGACACATTAAAAATGGTTTAGGTTCAACTTTATTCTTGGAATCCTTAATTATATAAAGCTTATTTCCCTGAATTTAGTTCATTTTTTTACAGGATTTTTGCCGGGTATAATCACAATTTTTATTGATTTTTTAAGGATTTCAATGTTTTCTAAGGTTCTTTCAGCTGTTTTACTGGGTTTTTCTCTCCTGAATGCCCAGGATCTCGTAAGCAGCGCCCTGATTAATTTCGACAGTACCAAAACAGGATTGTCCAATCCCAAAAATATAAAGATTTATAATCTCGGTTCCGCCCCTTTCGGCGGGAAAATTTCATTTCAGGATCGCCTCGTGTTTTCTGCAGCAGACTCAATTGTCAGTATTCCTGCCGGGGACAGTATTTCCGTCACTTTCAGTTTCGCTCCCAAAAGCAATATCCTGTACCAGTCCTATTGTGTTCTGATGAATCCGGATTCTTCCTCAGCCCTGGCAATCGGATTGCGCGGCGCGGGGTATTTCGGTGACTCCTACGATGCAACGACATATAACAAGTACGACGTTTCCCTGAAGGCCGCCCTGACTGCTTTAGTCATAAACCATACCTCGCTCGGGTATAACACCGCCAGGGACAGAATGTTTGAGACGATCGACGATTACGGCGGCGATACGATTGAGTGTGTTTATACCGGTAAAAAAATATATGCCACAACAAGAACCATAGCTCAGAACCTCGGATTCAACACCGAGCATACCTGGCCGCAGTCAGCTTTTAACAGCGCTGACCCGATGGTCTCAGATCTTAATCATCTTTACCCTACAGATGCTACTCCGAACAGTATCAGGTCAAATTACCCTTTCGGGTGGGTTGTAAGCGGAGTAACCTGGTCTGTCGGGGGGAGCAGATTAGGCAAAGACGCGAATAACGCGACAGTATTTGAACCGAGGGACATACACAAAGGAAATGTTGCGCGCACAATGCTCTATTTTATTTTAAGATACACTTCAAACTACGGCACGTTCCTTGACGCGCCGCAGGAGAAGGCATACAGGGAATGGAACAAACTGGATACAGTTGAAAGCCGTGAAAGGCGAAGAAATAATTATTTACAGCAGTACCAGGGCAAACGGAATCCGCTGATAGACCATCCGGAATTTACAGACAGGATTTATTCTTTCCTTACGGCAACGAACAGGCCAGTAATTACTTCCGGCAGTGTTTACCCGAAAAGAGTAAGTTTTGATACAGTGAACGCAGGGGAAACTGCCCCGGTATCTTTGTATTTAGTAAATACCGGCTCCGGTGCGATCAAGTTAGACTCTGTTTCGGTTTCCGGTATGATGATAGCTGCATACAGCAGTCTTATTCTTCAGCCGGGTGAGAACGAGAGAATAAGGATTTCATTTATTCCTCAATCGGCCGGGAACTACCAGGGAATTATTAAAGTTTATTCCGGGGCTATGAGCTTTTCAGTTCCTTTCACATGCGTTGCATTGCCCGTAACTAAGGCCGATGAAAGAACCGACAGCAAAACTGAGATCAGCATTGTAAATCATCCTAACCCTTTCAGCAGTTCTACCATTATCAACTATCAATTACCCGTCACCGGGAACACAATTCTGAAAGTGTATGATATATTGGGGGGTGAAGTTGCCACACTTGTTAATGAGGAGAAGACAGCAGGAAAATATGAGATTGAATTTTCCTCCGCGGGTACGTACAGGAACAGTATCCCCAACGGTATCTATATCTGCGAACTGCAATCAGGCAATAAAAGAGTTTTCAAAAAAATACTTTTACTGAGATGACGGAAGTAGCATAGCTGCACTTTTCTTCTCAAATTACGATCCCGGTTCAAAAGGCCGGGATTTTTTATTTGGCGTCCGTACGCTCATTCCGCCCTTATTGCGTAAAACCTTTTAATGTATATTTACAGATAACGATTTTGATTATTTAGGAACAGGTTCTATGAAAAAGTTTGCTCTGCTGCTCGCCGCCGGTATAATTTCACTTCTCTTTTTATTCATTCCGGAGAAAATGCAAAAGCCCGGTTACAGCGCCGGAACAGAAGATAATCCGAACGCGCGCAATGATTACGAATTTATGGTAATGCGCGATCCTGTTACAAATTCCGTACCCGAAGGTATCCGCAGAAGGGAAGCAGAACTTTCACGCCTGATCCCGACTCTTACTTCTTACGCACTTGCAAAAGGGAAATCAATTCAGAGCCTTATATGGAGCGAACGTGGCCCGGATAATATTGGCGGGCGCACGAGGACTTTCGCCGCTGATATTGAGCATCCCGGCGTGCTTATTGCAGGAGGAGTTGACGGCGGTATATGGAAATCTACGAATGACGGAGGTTCCTGGTTCCTGAAACTGAGGCCTGAGCAGACACACTCGACAACCTGTATTGACCAGGACAAACGACCCGGTAAAAAACATATTTGGTACGTCGGTACAGGCGAATTCCGCGGTTCAACAACAAATAACACACGATGGGGTTCATTCTATCACGGCGACGGAATTTATAAGTCAACTGATGACGGTGAAAGCTGGGAGATTTTACCTTCCACTGCTTCCGGGACACCGCATATTGCCGACGCATTTGATTTTATCTGGACTGTTAAAACAAATCCCGCAAACACCGCGCAGGATGAAGTATTTGCCGCAACCTGGAAAGGGATCTACCGCTCAACCGACGGCGGGGCCACGTGGAATGTAGCGAAGGCATCTGATCCCGGAACGCTGAATACTAACACTGCCGCGACTGACGTGGCGGTTACTTCCGCGGGAGTGATTTATGCCCACACCAGGGAAAGCGGAGTATTAAAATTATGGAGATCAACTGACGGTGTGAACTGGAATTCTATTGCGCCTGCAAATTTCCCGACTTCCAGCGGACGCGTTGTTTTTGCCGCTGCGCCTTCCGATGAAAATATTTTATACATTTTTGTCCAGGGTCCAAACAACACACCTGCCACCGCGGGCCACCAGATTTGGAAATATACTTACAACGCATCAGGCGGAATTTGGGAAAACCGCAGCGCTAATCTGCCTTCTGATCTTTCTACCCAGACCGGCTATGACCAGGTAATTCACGTAAAACCTGATAATCCGAATTTTGTAATTCTTGGCGGTACTGATCTTTTCCGGTCGACGGACGGATTCTCTTCAACTGCCAACATTACCGTTATCGGAGGTTATCCGTATTATTATTCTGCCGGAGGTACGCATCATCCCGATATCCAGGGCGGTATGTTCAAACCTACAAATTATAATGTTTATTATTCAACCACGGACGGCGGTTTGCACAGGGCTGATGATATACTTATGAGCGGGACGATGAACTGGGTTTCAATGAACAACGGTTATAATGTGACACAACTTTATTCTGTTTCGATTTCGCCGGACAGCGGTGATACACAAATTGCAGCAGGCGCACAGGACAACGGGTCGCTTGCCACAGATAATTCCGGTTACTGGTATGAAGTTTACGGAGGCGATGGTACTGTCGTTGAACTTGCGCCCGTTGCTGATGACAGGATATATACGCAGTACCAGAACGGGCCGCTGTTTCGCCTGACAAGAGCGCAGCAGGATGTAACCTACCTGACTCCGAGCGGATCCGCACGCCCGTTGTTTGTTAATCCTATTGCGCTTGATCCTAACAATTCAAACATACTGTACTACGGTGCCGGAAGCACAGTTACTCCTGCTATGTACAGCGGAATCTGGAGGAACAATAATGTGAAGAACGGAAGTACCTCAACAGGCTGGGCGCCGCTTGGCGTGAGTGACGTCGGGACCGTGACCACCTGGACGCGGCGCGTGAGTACCATCGGAATTTCAAAATCCAACCAGGAGAATGTGGTTTATATAGGAACAACCGACGGCATCATAAAAAGAATTGACAATGCTAATTCTCTTTCTCCGTCTGCAACGGATATTACTCCTCCGGGCCTTAACGGCGGAACCCAGACCGGAGGATTTGTGAGATGCATAGCCGTTGATCCGCTTAATTCCGCGCACGCATTGGCCGCCTTCGGTAACTACAATTTCAGGAATCTTTGGGTGACGACGGACGGCGGCGCTAACTGGACCGATGTTGAAGGTAACCTTGCCGGGGCGGACGGGCCGTCTGTACGTTGGGCAACTTTTGTGTATGCCGGTGACGAACTGAATGTTTTTATCGGAACAAGCATCGGCCTGCTTATGACAAGCAGGCTTCAGGGAGATTCCACCGTTTGGGTACACGCTGCGGCGGAAGAGATCGGGAATGTGCTTATAGCTTATATGGATTACCGGGAATCAGACCGCACACTTGTTGTTGGCACTCACGGACGCGGTGTTTTCTCTACTCAGATTCCTGACGGACCGATGAGCGCTGATGAATCACACGCCGTTCCGCAAAGTTTAAGTCTCGCGCAGAACTATCCTAATCCGTTTAATCCGTCAACCACAATCAGGTATGTTTTGTCCGGGAACAGTTACGTGAAATTAAATGTGTTTGATGTGCGCGGTAAGCTGGTTGCTAAACTCGTTGATGAGATGCAGTCCGCCGGGACCAAAGAGGTTCAGTGGAACGCGTCGGGAATGCCGAGCGGAGTGTATTATTATAAACTGCAGACGGGGGATGATAAGTTTGCAATTACAAGGAAAATGGTGCTGCTGAAATAAGCTTGTCACACCCCGTCCGCCTGAGGCGGACACCCCTCTCGGGAGGGGACTTTCTTTTGATTTTTTTCTGCACCCCGATTGAATCAGGGTGCAGAAAAAAGATATGTTAATCTTTAATTAAAATATCTTTAAGGCTTTTTCTTTTTCTTCTGGCTGCAACTGAATTTTTATCAATATCCCCGATCAGGTCTGTATTTAATCTCCCCATCGCGATCACAACTGCTATGGTAAATTCTTCGCCGATACTGAACGTTTGGGTTGCCTTCTTGCGGTCGAAGCCGCCCATCTGGTGAGTGTAAACACCGTGTTCCATTGCTTCGAGAGTAAGGTGGGCAACGCTCTGGCCCAGATCATACATACTGTAATGATTCTCTTCCCCGGTCCGGTCAAAATGCTTTTTTGTATAGCCAAGGACAAGCACCGGCGCGTTCTTTGCCCACTCCTGATTTGAGGCGGAGAGAAGCGCAAGCATCTTATTGTATTCGCCGGTTGAGCGGAAAAACAGGCGGTATCTCCAGGGCTGTTCGTTAAAACAGGAAGGCGCATAAGTTGAAGCGGTCATAATTGAATCGAGCGTATCCTGATCTATGGCTTCCGGAGAAAATGCTTTCGGGCTGAATCTTTTTCCGATCACTTCCAGTGCCGGTTTGATTGCCTGCTTTCCCGGTTCTACTGTGTTTGCAGTGCTGTTCATTTTTATTCTTTTTATCCTGGAAATTTTAAGTTTGTTGTAATTACCAAATTATTCAGAGATTGGTCCCCAGTTTTTTCAGAAGCCGGGATAATGTTTCCTGTTCCTCAGCAGAGAGGACTGAGGCTGCATCCGCAATATTATTTGCATGTTTCGGGAATGTGTCTTCGAATAACTGTGTCCCTTTTTCGGTAAGTTCAACAATGATGGCCCGCCGGTCATTTTTGCTGTGGATGCGCTGTACCAGTCCCTCTTTTTCCAGGTTATCAACTACCAGTGTCATATTGCCTCCGCTGACCAGCTGCTTCTTGCAGAGGACCCCGATCGTCATCGGGCCGAGGTGACCGAGTGTTTCAAGCACGGCGAATTGCGGTTCGGTCAGTCCGAAAGAGCGGATGCTGTCGTGTGAACGCCTGGCGAATGTCATATATGCCCTGGCGAGTTTAACCCACAGGGAGAGTGCCGCATCGGCTTTTGGGCCGTATTTTTTTGTTGTTTTCAATATAATTTAATCTCAAATATTTTAATCTTAAAATATATAAATTTAGGGAATTAGTCAAGAGGGGAAAAATGGACAGTTATAGATTGGTCGTATCTCCCGGACACGGATCAATTCGCAGGATGATTATATCCTCCGCCGTAAACGACGGAGTTAGGGAAATCACTCTGTCCGGATATCTCTGATCCGGAGAACGCGATTCTTTTATCCATTAATTTCACCCATTAATTTCTTAATTTGTAAGATAATTGCAGTGTTTTTTGAACATTTCGAAGTTTAATTATAATATTACCAATATTGAATTTATAAAATGGCATATCCGCTTTCGGCAAAATTAAAGACGGTAATCAGGTTATTTACTGAACCCAAAGTCCTCTCCGCGCTGATTTCACAGCGAATCGACGGCCTCTTATATGACGAGGGGTGGTTTGAATCGTTCAAAAGTTTCAAACCGGTCGACAGGACCGGAAACCCGGTCCCCTGGACAACTTATTCATTCATTGATTTTATTCGGGAAAGGCTGAACAAAGATCTGACGATTTTCGAGTACGGTTCTGGCAATTCCACTTTATTTTTCGCGCCCAGAGTTAAGAGTGTGATTTCCTGCGAACACGATAAAAAATGGATCGATGAATTGAAGAATTCCATTCCGTCAAACTGTGAGGTTTTGTATTCGGAGGAGGGGAATTATGAGTCGGCGATAGTAGGGCAAAAATCAAAATTTGACTTTATTCTTGTGGATGCTATAAGGCGCAATGAGTGCGTAAAAACTGCCGTTGATCATCTTACTGAAAACGGTGTGATCGTGCTTGACGATTCCGAGAGGCCTGAGTACAAAGAGGGAATCAGTTTCCTTGCCGGAAAAGGATTCAGAAAAATTGATTTCTTCGGCGTAGCCCCGGGAATACTTTTCAAAAAATGCACGACGGTTTTTTACAGACAAAATAATGTTTTGGGAATATGATGAAGAAGTTCAAAGCTTTTGTATTCAGAATGCTGATCCCTTTCATCAGGGCGGAAAAATTATTCGAATGGTTTTTCTACCGCCGGGTATCCGATAAGATCAGGATCATCGTGGGCGCGGGCCCGACAAATTTCCCCGGATGGTTTAAAACTGACATCTGGTACCTTGATCTTACAAAGCGTAAAGACTTCCTAAGGTATTTCCGTAAAACAAAGATTGATAATATGCTCGCGGAACACGTTCTGGAGCACATACCGTCTGATCAAATCTTACTGATGCTTGGATGTATCAGGGAATTCGCTTCTCCAGGATTTAATTTTCGTGTTGCCGTACCGGACGGCTTCCACGCTGATCCGGAGTATGTTAATGCCGTAAAACCCGGCGGTCACGGCTGCGGATCGGATGACCATAAAAACTTATTTGATTATAAATCAATTTCTGAACTCTTCGCGCAAAAGGGATTTGCCGCTCATCCCGTTGAATTCTGGGATGAAAACGGGCAATTCCACCGCGGTTATGAGAATGACGATAAAGGCTATATCAGCCGTTCGTTCATCAATGATGACAGGAACAGTAACGGCAAGCCTGTTTACACTTCACTGATCGTTGACTTCACGCTTCAAAAATGAGTAACGCGCCTGTAGTACTATTTGTTTATAACAGGCTTTTCCACGCAAAGTCGGCGATTGATTCACTTTTGTCAAACAGGGAAGCCGCCTCCACAGATTTGATTATTTATTCCGACGGGCCAAAGCAGGCAGAGGACAGAAAGATTCCCGAACTGAGGGAGTATCTTAAGACAGTCACAGGTTTTAAATCAGTTACTCTCATCAACCGCGAGAGGAACTTCGGGCTTGCAAATAATATTATTACCGGTCTGACAGAACAATTTGAGAAATACGAACGGTTAATTGTCCTTGAAGATGATCTGGTTATCTCTCCCTTTTTTCTCCGGTATATGAACGACGGACTTGATCTGTACAATGATGAAGAGCAGGCCGGCAGCATTCACGGTTATATTTATCCGGTAAAAATAAAATTGCCAAATACGTTTTTTATCCGCGGCGGTGATTGCTGGGGGTGGGCAACCTGGAAAAGAGCGTGGAAACATTTTGAGCCGGACGGAAAGAAACTGCTGCAGCAGATCGATGAGCGGAAACTAAAAAATGAATTTGACTATCACGGGGCATACTCCTATTACGGTATGCTGAAGAAGCAGACGGAAGGGAAGAACAGTTCGTGGGCGGTACGCTGGCACGCTTCGCTTTTCCTGAAGGGTATGCTTACTTTATATCCCGGAGTTTCTTTTGTGAGGAACCAGGGAGCGGATGAGAGCGGTACGCACGTGAAGAAAACAACTGCTTTCGATACTGATGTTTGCACAGAATACAAAGGGATTGAAAAAATTGAAACCCTGGAATCCGCGGCCGGAAAAAAAGCGATCGGGGATTTTTTCTTTTCAATTCATAAAAATCCTCTGAAACGATTTCTCAAATATTAATTTATCTTTAATCATTATAGACAGGAGCAGAAATGGAACATTTACAGTACCCCGTTGGGAAATTCCAGTTTAAGGATGAATACACCAGCGCTGAGTTAAAAGGATTTATACACGACTTCACTGTTCTTCCCGGTGAAATGAAAAAAATAACCGATGGAATGTCACCCGAGCATCTTCAGAGAAGCTACCGGAACGGCGGATGGACAGCGGCGCAGGTTGTGCATCACGTTGCTGAGAGCCATATGAACTTTTATATCCGCGCGAAACTTGCTTTAACCGAAGACACGCCGATTATTAAACCTTACTCGCAGGACAAGTGGGCGGAAGCGCCGGATTCAAAAAGCCACGAGATTGAAGCGTCGATGGACGTAATTAAAGGAATACACAAAAAAATTGTAATGCTGCTTAAGGACCTGTCGGCTGAAGAATGGGAAAGGAAATTTTACCATCCCGATTCCAAGCGGCACATTAAGATTAAACAGGTTGCGGCGCTATACAGCTGGCATTTCAAACACCATCTTGAGCATCTGAAGATGTGTGCGGGTAAGTAGGTGTTTGCGGAGCCATACGCCCGGAAAAGAAGATTTTTTTCCCGGTGCGTTTACTAAAAAACAAAAAGAAACAAATATTAAACCAAATATTGTAGTGCAATGGATAAGCTGGATCTGACCAAAAAATTAAAAGAATTCTACAACCCTAAAAAGGGAGTGATTACGGAAGCTACCGTGCCGGCATTTAATTTCGTAATGATCGACGGCGAAGGCGATCCCAATACATCTGAAAATTTTATCAACGCGGTTGAAATAATTTATGGCGTTTCATTCACGCTTAAATTTCTTGTGAAGAATGAAACCGGCCAGGATTTTAAGGTGATGCCGCTGGAAGGTTTATGGTGGTCTGATGATATGAGCAGTTTTACCACCGGAGCAAAAGATAAATGGAAATGGACGCTGATGATACATCAGCCGGACTTTGTTACGAAAACGCATTTCAAGGGGGCAGTGAAAAAATACTGTGAAAAAAAGAAAAAAGATGTTACGGGACAGGTAAGATTTGAGACCTACAAGGAAGGGCTTTCGGTGCAGGTATTATATATCGGCGCTTATAAAGATGAAGGGCCCGTAATTGCTAAGATGCACGAATATATCACTGTTAACGGCGGAAAACTATCCGGGCTGCATCACGAGATTTATCTGAGCGATACGAGGAAGACTCCGCCGGAGAAACTGAAAACGGTGATACGCCAGCCGTTTGTCAGATGAGACAGCACCCTTCGACTTCGCTCAGGGCGAGAGAGGTGCCCTTCGACTTCGCTCAGGGCGAGAGAGGCACCCTTTGATGCAGTTCAGGGCGAGAAAGAAAATAAATACTATCTGATTAGATTTGAAGATGAAGAATTCCGGATTAAATAATAAAAAAGCTCCTGCTGTAACTGCGAAAGAGAAACTTGTACCGGTGATGTATGGAGTGGCTGCGGTTTATATAGCTGCTGCTTTTTTGGAACCCCTGATATCCTGGGTTCTGATCAAAGTAATCGCAGGGAACAGTCCGGTTCTTCACAATCATTTTCTTTGGCTTAATATTGATTTTTCTCTTATAGCATCTAACCGTTACATTGATCTGCTGATATTGAATTCGTTTTTGATTGCCCTGATTATTCAGGCAGAGATATCCGCATTTCTTGTCAGTGAAAAGAGTTCTTTCGGCAGGAGGATCCCCGTCCTTGTGTTTCAGCTTTTGATTAATCTGTATATGATCATTCTTATGCTGAGAGGAATAATATCTTTAATCTTCTCAAAGGACCTCGGCGGAAACTGGATGAGTTTAGTTAATGTTTATAAATTAAATCTTGAAGAGAGGCTGATAATTTCTTTGGGAATGCTGGTTTTCAATTTTATGTATTTTGGTTTTGTAAATAATCGAGTCAGAAAATATATGTCAGGAACAAATTAGAGTAGAAATATGAGCGAAATAAAAAATAAGACAGTATTAATCACCGGCGCGACATCCGGAATAGGCAAAAGCTGCGCGAAAGTTTTCGCGAGAGAAGGCGCGAAGATTGTACTTGCGGCGAGGAGAGAAAAACTTCTTTCTGAAGTCGCGGAGGAACTGAAAAGAGAGTATAACGCGCAGGTTTTTTCTGTCGTAATGGATGTTAAAAAACATTCGAGCGTAAAAAAAGCGATTGACAGTCTCAGCGGTGAATGGAGAAACATCGATATCTTAATTAACAACGCCGGAATGGCACGTGGACTGGAGAAAGTCCAGGAAGGCACAATTGAAGGCTGGGATGAAACAATAGATACTAACATCAAAGGCGTCTTGTATGTTACCCGGGAAGTATTGCCGGGAATGATAGAACGTCAGAACGGGCATATCATCTTTCTTGGATCAACTGCCGGGCACGATGTTTATCCGGGAGGAAGTGTTTACTGCGCCACGAAATTCGCGGTGAAAGCGCTGGCCCAGGCAACAAGGATTGATGTGCTGGACAAATATGTCAAGGTCACCTCGGTTGATCCGGGTATGGTCGAAACTAATTTCAGCAACGTAAGATTTCCCGATGATCCGGAAAGGGCAGCCAATGTGTATAAAGGGATAACTCCTCTTACTCCCGATGATGTAGCGGAGACAATTCTTTTTGCCGCGTCACGCCCCCGGCACGTAAACCTCAATCAGATCATTATGACACCGATTGCGCAGGCGCAGAGTAATTTTATAATTAAGAAACCGGTCTGAAGGTTTTACGGGTGCTAAAAAAATAAAAAACCGGGCAAGTCCCGGTTTTTTTATTCTGAAAACTATTCAATCAGATTACTGAAAAAAGCTAACGTCGCCCGCGCCAACTCTGATTATTTCAGGCGATTCAGCGCTGAGGTCAACAACACTGGATTTCTCATTTGGCAGCCAGCCTGCCGAGAGCATAAGATCAATCTGTGTATCAAAGATTGTTTTTATTTCATCCGGATCAGAGAGCACTTCTCCGTGCCTGTTGGTAACACTGGTGCTGATAATCGGGTGGCCAAGTTCTTTTACAAGTGTGAGCGCTATGTGATTATCCGGCACCCGGATACCAACAGTTTTTCTTTTTGTCCACAGTTTTTTCGGGACTTCCCTGGCGGCCTCGAGTACGAAGGTGTAGGGCCCGGGGAGGAGCCTTTTCATCATACGGTAAGCGTAATCGGAGACTTTGGCATACTTAGCGATATCTTTCAGGTCCGAGCAGACGAAACTGAACAGTTTGGTGCTGCCGTCGTTTTTAATCCTGAAAATTCTTTCCAGCGCTTCCTTATTGAAAATGTCGCAGCCAATCCCGTAAACAGTATCGGTAGGGTAAATTATTACCCCGCCGTTCGATAATACTTCAACGGCCTTATTAATAAACCGCGTTTGAGGGGTAGTGGGGTGTAGTTCATAAAATTCCATAGGATGCCTGTTTAATTTTATTTGTGTTTGTAGCGTTTTTGTGATCTAAATTGAGAACCAGTATCCGGCGAAATATATATAATTCCTCCTATAAAGTCCATCTAAATAAATATGATGAAAACCCTGTATTTTCACAAATTAGCACGAGAAAAACCCTCGAATTTTGGGCAATTTCAAGCATTTTGATAATTTTTTATCAAATCCGCACGAAAACTATTTTTTTTATAAGCCGGATTATATATATTAAGAGTTTAGTTAAAATTCATTTATGAGGAACCAATGGCCAGACAATGTGAATTAAGCGGCATTAAGCCGATGTATGGCAATAATGTATCGCACGCGAACAACAGAACCAAGAAAAGATTCCTCCCAAATTTGCAGAAGAAAAGAATCTGGGTTCAGGAGTTAAATAAGTTCGTAACAGTTAAATTAAGCGCAAAAGCTCTTAAGACCATTGCCAAGAACGGCACAGCTAACTTAGCAAGTTTGATCGTGCACAAACAGGTACACGCCCGTTAATCCGGCGCAGCCCAACGAAATTTAAAAAATCGCAGTTTGCCTGCGATTTTTTATTTTAAATATATCAGTTAAATATTTTA
>CAIMOS010000341.1 GCA_903843135.1 uncultured Ignavibacteriales bacterium
AAGAAACGGGGGTATGTAAAACTGCGTGTGTATAATGTGGTTGGAGAAGAGTTGGCGGTATTAGTAAACGAAGAGCAGGAAGCGGGATATTACGAAGAAGAATTCGGTGCGCCTGAAGTCCGGAAAGGCCTTGAAGCCCATATCCTCACAAGCGGTATATACATCTACAAGTTAGAGATACGGGACAGCGAAACAGGCCATCCGGTGTTTGATGAGAGCAGGAAAATGTTGTATGTGAAATAATTAAGAATTAATAATTTTATAATCAGTAATGAAGTTCTCAATCAAAGTATGTGTATGAAATCAAGGTCAGCCCTTCGGCAGGCTCTGGGACCGTGTCATTGGTTAGGAAGATGACGCTCGTCAAATAAACTACAAATGATGATTGATAATTGTTAATTGCGCTGCCGCGGGACGAGAAATGCGTTACTGAACCGCGGGTTGTTAACCCTCGCCGGGAGTTTGATCTGTGTGGTTAAATTCAGCATAATCAGTGGCGATACGGGTGATTTGCAAAATAAAAAAAAGGACGGGGTGTTCCGTCCTTTTCACTGAATAGCAATTCAGGTTAAGCTATCGTAACTTCTTTTGTAAGATATACATCCTGAATGAGGTTAAGCAGCTGGACGCCTTCGTTCATCGGGCGCTGGAATGCTTTCCTGCCGGAGATAAGGCCCATACCGCCCGCGCGTTTGTTGATAACCGCTGTTTTTGCGGCTTCAGCGAAATCGTTATCGCCTGAAGCGCCGCCGCTGTTGATCAATCCGATTTTACCCATATAGTTGTTAATTACCTGGTATCTCGTAAGATCTATCGGGTGGTCTGTTGAAAGGTCCGAATAAACTTTCTTGTGGGTTTTCCCGAATTTAATGGCGTTGTAGCCGCCGTTGTTTTCAGGAAGTTTCTGTTTGATAATATCGGCTTCGATAGTAACGCCGAGGTGGTTTGCCTGGCCGGTTAAATCGGCTGAAACGTGATAATCTTTTTCTGCTGTTTTGAACGAGTTGTTGCGCGTGTAGCACCAGAGGATTGTCGCGAGCCCGAGTTCGTGGGCATACTTAAATGCTTCGCTTACTTCAATGATCTGCCGTGAACTTTCGTCTGATCCGAAATAAATTGTGGCGCCAACGGCAGCGCATCCCATATCAACAGCCTGATCGATATCGGCGAACATAATCTGATCGAATTTATTCGGATAAGTGAGCAGTTCGTTATGGTTGATTTTGAGAACAAACGGTATGCGGTGGGCGTATTTTCTGGACACTATTCCAAGGACTCCGAGTGTTGAAGCAACCGCGTTGCATCCGCCTTCGATGGCAAGTTTAACGATGTTTTCAGGATCGAAGTAGATCGGGTTCGGAGCAAAGGAAGCGCCTGCGGAGTGTTCAATTCCCTGGTCCACCGGGAGGATTGATACGTAGCCGGTTCCGGCAAGCCTGCCGTTGTCATAAATTGACTGCAGGTTTCTTAAAACATTGTTGTTGCGGTCGGAGTTGATGAAGACGCGTTCTACATAGTCCGGGCCGGGAAGAGTCAGAGAATCTTTTGAGAATTTTGCTTTGTAATTTAGCAGATCGTCGGCTTCTTTGCCGAGTAGTTCGGTTATTTTGTTAATCATAGCTTTTCAGCCTTTGTCATTAATGAATGAATTATTGCAGATAATCTTTAAAGATAAGGGAAAATGAAGGAATTAAAAATGAAGAAATATTACATTAGAAAAATCTTGGTTTTACTAAGCTTGAATAGAACACTGATAACACTGATAATACAGATTTACACAGATTGCGGACTTGGCGGGTACTTGGCGTCTCTGCGTTTAGGCTTCCTAACCGCAAAGGCGCAAAACTTTTTCGCAAAGGGCACTAAGGGAGATGTTATGCGGGCTGAAAAGGAAATATCGAAATTGAGAAGAGGGAATAGAACACTGATGACACTGATGATACAGATTTACACAGATTGCGGACTTGGCGGGAACTTGGCGTCTCTGCGTTTAGGCTTGCTAACCGCAAAGTCG
>CAIMOS010000342.1 GCA_903843135.1 uncultured Ignavibacteriales bacterium
AAATAATGAAATTCAGAAGATGGAGAACCGAAGAGTCATCGGTAAAATTCCGGAATGAATACTGGAGCTACTATATAGACCGGTTCTCCATCGACGGCGGCCCCGCCGGAGATTATCATTATGTCCAAACCTGGGGTTCGACAATTATCATCCCTGTCCTTCCTGACAATAAATTTTTATTAATAGAACAGTACCGGTACCTGAATAAAAAAAATGGTATCGAATTCCCCTGCGGAGGAGTCAAAGAAGGACTCTCCCCGTTCGAGAATGCTCAGAAAGAATTGCGTGAGGAAACAGGCTATCTCGCCAACGAATTAGTGAAGGTTGCTGAATTTACACCTTTCACGGGAGCAGCGGATGAGATTTGCCACGTTTTCATCGGGAAAAAGCTTGAGCGTGCTCCGCTTAAAATGGATGACACCGAGGATATCGAACTGCTGACCTGCACGCGGGAAGATATCGAAAATCATATATCTGCAAACCGTATTTGGGACGGACTAAGCCTTGCCGCCTGGTCATTAACACGTCATTTATTATAAGGATTTTTCAGATGTTACTTAGAATAGCCCTATTTTCACTTTTTACATTGGTTTCACTACAGCTCCACGGGCAGGAAAAATTCCGCACAGGCGCGGAAAATTTTTTAGGCAGCGGGCTTGAACTCATTAAAAATAAAAGAGTTGGCATCGTTACTAATCATACCGCTTTAATAAATGGAAAAATTCATCTCGTCGATACTCTTGTCAAATTGGCCACGGTAACTACCCTTTTCGGGCCTGAGCACGGTATCCGGGGGGATGCGCCGGCAGGGGATCAGATCGGGGATTCCAGAGATGCTGCCACCAACCTCCCTGTATTTTCGCTTTACGGTAAAATAAGAAAACCAACGCCGGAGATGCTTCAAAATGTTGATGTTCTGATTTTTGATATTCAGGATGTGGGAGCACGGTTCTATACCTATATCTCAACCCTCTACAATTGTATAGAATCCGCAGCCGAAAACAATAAGCCAATTATCGTTCTTGACAGGGCAAATCCTCTCGGGGGATCTATGGTTGAAGGCCCTGTTATCAAAAAGGATTATTATTCTTTTGTCGGGATTACTGAACTTCCTGTAACTCACGGAATGACCACAGGGGAATTAGCTCAGTATTTTAATTATAAGATCAGGGAGAAAAAGTCTATAGAAGCGAATCTGAGGGTGATTCAGTTGTCCGGTTGGGAACGCAGCAGTAAATATTCAGATCTCGGACAAGTGTTTATTAAACCTTCCCCGAATCTCGCGGATATCAACTCAATACTCCTCTACCCGGGTACTTGTCTGCTTGAAGCGACCAATATCTCCGAAGGAAGAGGGACTGCCACTCCTTTCAGCCTTATCGGCTCCCCTTTTATTAATTCCGGCGAAGTGATTCTGTCAATGAAGGCGCATAATTTCAAAGGAGTTGAACTGACTGCAATGAATTTTACCCCGGGTGACATTCCGGGAATGGCGATAAATCCAAAACATAAAGGAATTCTCTGCCAGGGTATAAAACTGACCGTTACGGATCCGCAATTATTCCGCCCGGTGGAATTCGGACTGGCACTCATCTCGGAACTTAAAAGACTTTACCCGTCTGATATGAAGATCAAAAAAGATAGTTTTTTGAGGTTGTGCGGGAGCGATGAAATTTATACTGAACTTGAACACGGGAACAACTTTGAAAAAATTATAAATCTCTCCGCGAGAGGCGTGGAAGAATTTAAATTATTAAGAAAAAATTTTTTAATATATAAATAGGATACCAATGAAACTAACAGCATTATTTTTCTTAACAGCTTTATTTTTCGCGGGCTGTAATAAGAGTGAAGAACCACAAAAACCTGAAGCAACAAAAAGCCTTCAGTTCGATACCACGGATTTAAAAACCGAACCTCTTTCCGCCGATGAGTTCAGGGATGTCTCGCTGACCTACAACCTGACAAAAGGGATGAAATTTTCATACCGCCTTACTTCGATTTCGGAAGACCTGCAGAGTATAATCGCCGATACCACTTTAAGTCAGAAGATTTCGCAGACAATCACATATATCATTGATGCGGATGTGAAAGAGGTCGACCCTTCGAAAGTTTTCGAGTTGGAATTCAAGTTTACTTCAATCGGGCTGAGTGCTGATATGAATGGCCAAAAGTTTTCTTACCGCTCAGGCGTAAAGCTAGATTCGGTTGAAAGATTAAAATATACCGAATATGAGGCAATGATTAATAATCCTTTCTCAGCCAGAGTTGATCAGACCGGAGAAATTATTGAGATTCTGCGTGCCGACAGAATTGCTAATAAAGTTCTGAGTTTACGCGGACTTACAGATTCACTTTCATCAATGGAAAAGAAAACTTTCCAGCAGGATGTCAGTGAGGGAGCGTTAAAACCTCTGGTAAATCAGATCTTCAGAAAAATGACGGAGAAAAAAGTAGCTAAGGACAGCGGATGGACAGTGCTGCAGCCACCTGTCACTCTGCCTGTATTCAGCCTCAACAACAGCCATTTTTACAAAGTTACCGGTTTTGAGAAGTTCAATGATGACAAACTTGCCATCATCGATGTTAATCTGATATCAAAAATTGTTATTTCACCGGAAGCAAAAAAAGGCGGAGTAACGGTCTCTAATCCAAGCTATTCAGGACAAGGCAAGTTCTACTTTAATCTGAACAAGAATTTATTTCAAAAGATCAGCACCAAAACAATTATGGTGCTGAATATGGAGATGATGGCTCCAACTCCTTCAGGAATGAAAAAACTGAAAAGGCAGCAAAGAACCGTTACGAAAAATATATTAGAGTTGTTATAAATTCAGAAAGAGCCGTTCTCATTTCCGGGAGCGGCTCACTTTTTTTTATTTTTCATCTTTTCTTAACACCCCTATCAGGCAATAAAAATCCGGGCAGAATTCAAACCGGCTTCTTCTTCACAACGATCTTTGATCCCTCAACATTAATTACGATTATCTCTTCTCCTTTTTCAATATAATCTCCCGCCGTTACGACGTCGTAACGGTTACCGTTGATATTCACGATTCCTGATGGCCGCAAAGGGGTTATGGTTGCTCCTATGGATCCCATCAGTTCATTTTCAATACCGGAAGTTGCTGTATTGTCCCGGCCGGTTAGTTGGTCGGAAAGCACCATTTTGTGAAACTGTTGGGATTTTGGAAGATACTTAAAGATCAAAGAGAAGAGAATTATACCTGCCAGCAGAGATCCTGCTAATTGTATTATAGCTGTATAGAGAATATTGTCGTCAAGATAAATGTCAGTGTTAAGCAGAGAAAAGAAGATTGAACCGATAATTAAGAGTATTCCGAGAACCCCTGCAATCCCGAATCCGGGAATAACGAATATCTCAAGGGCCAATAGAACAACTCCTGTAACAAAAATCAGTATCTCCATAATTGAGGCAAGTTCTAAAATATATGAAGAACCAAAAAACAGCGCGAGAGCTATAAGCGCCGCTGTTCCGGCAAAACCCCATCCCGGAGTTTTGATCTCAGTGAAAAGCCCGACGAGTCCGATCATAATCAGCAATGAAGAAACAACAGGATTATTCAGGAATCTTACGAATCTCTCCGCCCAGTTTGTCTCAATCGACACGAATTCATAATCCTTAAACCCGAATGCCCCCGCTATGCCGGCCTTGTTGTCGATTATTGTATCACAGATGCCATAACGCAGCGCTTCTTCCGACGTAAGGGTAATCAGTTTTTTATCGTTATCGAGACTGTCAACCACAACCGTCTCATCAACCATTCCTTCCGCCACATCAGTCCTTCTTCCGTTCCTCTCAGCGGTGGACCGCATTTCGGAGCGCATATAACTCTGGTATTTCTCAGCCTGTTTGGCGCCGGTCTGGTCAACCACAGTGCTTGCACCGATAGATGCACCCTTCGCCATCACTATTTTTTTGCACGATAACGTGATCAGAGCCCCTGCAGAAATGGCGCGCTTATT
>CAIMOS010000343.1 GCA_903843135.1 uncultured Ignavibacteriales bacterium
AATCTCTGTATAAAAATATTTGAAAGCAAATCACAACCTAACCGCGGGGGTTGACGTGCAACGCGACACTGTTACAAATCTCTGTATAAAAATATTTGAAAGCAAATCACAACAAGATTCAGTAAATCGAACTCCCGGTCCTTACTGTTACAAATCTCTGTATAAAAATATTTGAAAGCAAATCACAACGCTTGGTTATTGGCTCTTTACCTAAGCCGTACTGTTACAAATCTCTGTATAAAAATATTTGAAAGCAAATCACAACACCGACATTCCGATATAACCGAAGCTTTATACTGTTACAAATCTCTGTATAAAAATATTTGAAAGCAAATCACAACCCACGTCGGTTCGGGTGCATTAAGAATTAAACTGTTACAAATCTCTGTATAAAAATATTTGAAAGCAAATCACAACGGTGTTCATATTCAGCACTTGAATAGCCCAACTGTTACAAATCTCTGTATAAATGGTTTGAAGGCAATCCGGAACACACAAATTGTGTGCCTTGGTACTCCGGTGTATGTTTAATAGCGCCTGTGGGGGATTGCGACAGATCATTCCCGGAATGTTCCTGCGTGTAAGAATGATTCCGCCGGGTTTTTTCCTCAGAGCTTTTTATAAACGAAATATAATAAATTGCGGGTCTTCAGCGTTTGACACACCCACCCCTCTCGCAGAGTGGATTTAGGATTGGGATAAATTATATTTTTTGATCTTCGCGAGGAGGTTTACGCGGGAGATGCCGAGGATTTGCGCGGCTTTGGTGTGATTGTTATTTGTGTGTATAAGGACTTTTTGGATGTGCTCTTTTTCCAGTTCGGTCAGGCTTACCGGAATGTTATCATCATCAATCGTTACAAAATGATTGTCGCCGGAGAGGAAGTAGCTCGGCAGCGACTTCTTTTTTAATTCATCGGATGATTCAACTATTATCGCGCTGTTGATGATATTCATCAGTTCACGGACGTTTCCCGGGAACGGATAACTGTGAAGAAGTTTAAGTACCGGTTCGGAAATCTTAACTATGTTTTTTCCGTAACGGGCGTTGAACTGTTTCAGAAAATAATTCGCGAGAAGATCAATGTCGCATTTTCTTTCGCGCAGTGACGGAAGTTCAATCGCGTTTATGTTTAGCCGGAAGAAAAGGTCCTTCCTGAAATTTCCTTTTTTAATTTCTTCAAACAGGTTTTTGTTTGTCGCCGCGATGATCCTTACATCGGTTTGTATGTTTTTTGTTGAACCGAGTTTATAAAACTCCTGTTCCTGCAGAACACGGAGAAGTTTAACCTGGACGGGGAGAGGCAATTCCCCGATTTCATCAAGGAAGAGCGTTCCTTCATTTGCTTCCTCAATAAATCCCGTCTTGTCTCTCAAAGCGCCGGTGAAAGCGCCCTTTTCGTGGCCGAAGAACTCGCTTGAAAAAAGCTCCTGCGCGAAGTTGCCCGCGTTTACAGCGACAAACTTTTTTCCGCGCCGGCTGCTGATGCTGTGAATTGCGCGCGCGATCAGTTCCTTCCCCGAGCCGCTTTCGCCCCAGATAAGTATGCTGTTGTTCGTCTCCGCGAATTTCTCAACAAGGTGGAATATCCTGAACATCTCCGGATCGCAGGTGATTATGTCTTTAAACACATCCGCGTATTTGCTGTCCTTCATCCGCTGCCGGTAATCAATCTCGTATCCCGTTTTTGCGAGTTCGCGCTTTTCGATGGCGGTGTCGACCGTTTCAGTTAATTTATTTTCATCAATCGGTTTAAGTATATAGTCAAACGTTCCGAGTTTCATCGCGGAGACTGCCAGATCAATATCTTCAACACCGGTCAAAACAATAGTTGTGATATCAATACTATGTTTTTTAATATGGTTCAGTATATCAATTCCGGTAACCTCCGGCATATCCATATCGAGAAGAAGCACATCATATTTGTTTTCTAAAAGCAGTTTATATGCCTGCGCGGAATCCTGGAGTATATGAACATCATATTTGCCTTTCTGGAGAAACATAATGCGGAGGAAATTTAAGACCGCCTGGTTATCGTCAATTAAAAGCAGTTTTGTCATATTATGCAGTCTCTTTGGATTTAGACGAAGGAAAACGCACCGTGAACTTAGTTCCTTTTCCCGGTTTCGATTCGACCTCAATGGATCCGCCGTGCTCTTTTACAATTCCGTATGAGATCGAAAGCCCGAGTCCCGTACCGCCGCTGTTCCTTTTGGTTGTATAGAATGGATCGAAAATATTTTTTTTATCAGAGTCCGCGATGCCGCAGCCGTTATCGGAAACAGAGAGTACAATCTCTTCTTTCTGCGCGTCAAAGGATGTTGAAATAATAATTTTCCCCTCCGCGGCCCCTATTGCTTCCGAAGCGTTCATTATCAGGTTCATAAGCACCTGTTCCAGTTTGTTGATGCTTCCTTTGAAGACAGGCACACCGTTTCCGAGATCCAGTTCAAGATCAGCGTGCTTTTTAATATGCTTTGCGGGGAGGGTTAAATTGTTGGTGATAATATCGTTAAGGTCAACATCGTCCGTCAGAAGCCCCTCATCTTTCTTCGCGAAATTTCTGAGATCGCTGACTATCTTTTTTGTCCTGTTCGCGCCGTTTATCATATCGTGAACAAGGACGGGTATGTTTTCCTTAAATATATTATAGTTTAACCTCGCGATCTTCAGTTCGAGGTTCTTCTGATAATACTCGTCAAGGATCGGCATCAGATCACGGAAAGATTCTTCAACGATCTTAAGGTTGCCGAGAATAAAGGTATTGGGGTTGTTAATTTCGTGCGCGACGCCGGCAACCAGTTTGCCGAGAGAAGCAAGTTTATACGACTGAAGCAGCTGCGCTTCCATTTTCTTTTGTGTTGTGATATCACGGCAAACTTCAAGCACGCGGTCTATCTCTCCGTCGGGCCCGAGTATCGGATACGCGGTAAGGTTATAATTTTTATCAGACTCATCGCGCTCTTTTGAAACATTAACTCCGGTTTCAAACACTTCCGCGGCGGGGCACTCCGCGCACCGTTCGTTTAACCCGAACATCTTCTCATAGCACTTGCCGGTATCGCCCATATCTTCTTTGTTCGACAGGGTAATATTAAATCCGTTATCGACGACGATGATTTTATCCGTGATGGCGCTGAAGAATGTCCTCAGTTTCTGTCGGTTGCGGTTGCAGTCTTCGGTAAGGCGGAGGAGCACCTCGTTTTTTGCAAGAAGAATTTTCTGCTGCTTTTCAAGGTTCTTCTGTTTCTCGTCTTTTTCAAGCGCGGTTGAAATTTTACCGGCGATCTCTTTTAATAAATTAATCTCTTCTTTCAGAAACCATTTATCATTCTGCAGAGAGACGGATATTTCGCCGTATCTTTTTCCGTTAAGGATAATTTCCTGAAGCAGTATGCTCCTGATGTCCGGCTCTGATGAATGCTTCTCTCCGTACAGCTTGTCTTTAACCTGCAGCGAAACAACAGTTTCATCAGGATAACTGAACCCGCGCCGGATATGATCAACACAGCGTTCAAATGCTTCGGTAAGATCGTGGGTGAACTGCAGTTCCTTTGTCACATTGTAGAGGCACTGTATTTCCTTAACGCTGTCTTCAAGTTTGTGTTCAATTCTGATAATATGATCAACTTCTTCATCAAATCCGAGTACCGCCGTGTCTTTATCGCCGCTCGCTGAGTGAAAAAGAACAAACGGTTTATCGAGTCCGGTAAAAGAAAAAACAGCGGAAGATTTATTTAATATTGTATCTGAAAGGAAATCATTAAACGGAAAGTGTTCGCCGTTCATTTCGATTTCAAAGGAACTAATTTTGTTAAGAGGAAGGCCTGATGTGTTTAAGAATTCATTTATTCCGCTGCCGCCATATATCACCGAGCAGTCGTCTGATAATATAATAACATTATCAAACAACCTGCTGATTAAGTTACCGTCTCTGTAAGCGTTCATCGAAAATCAGATAAACTTATTTTTTACATTAGTAATATAGTAATTCTCCGGATAATGTATTGCGGGAGTAAAAGGCTCAAAGACCGAGAAACCGGCATCATACAAACAAAACGAGGCGTTCTTATAACCGAATCCCCGCTGGAAATAGTTTTCTATGCAAGATTTGCTGTTAGAATTGTATTGGGCCATCCTGTTAACGGATTTGATTTCGCTTAATATCTCCTGGCGGGATTTGTATTCAAACCCGTCCGCGAATTTTGAAGCGAGCATTGCGATCAATTCGGTGTTTGAGAACGGATTAACCGGCGTAACAACTCTTTTCGATTCCTGTGTAATGTTGTCGCACCGGGTATAAGTCCCTTCCTGTTCGATATGCGTTGAGAGCGGGAGGACCGCATCAGCTTCAGCCATTGTGGTGTTCCAGAAGGAATCAGCCGCCACGATAAACTCAACATCGCTGAAATATTTTTTGTTTGACCAGTCGAGCAGCGGATCTTCACCAAATATTAGCAGCGCCTTGATCTCACCGGCCGCTAGTTTATGAAGCAGATCAACGGGCTTGAAAATGCTATTCAGATCCGTATTCCACATTTTACCGATTGTTTCAATGGCGTCCTGATTGCCGTTAGTAGCATAACCCGGCAGATAATCCGGAACCGCGCCCATGTAGTAAGATCCGGCAGAATTGTTCAATCCTCTTAAAAGAATCAGTCCGTTGTCCGGCTTTCCGGCTCTTCCGGTTACAAGCAGATAATTGCCGATGGCAGATAAATCGTTAGCGGACTTTTCCGTTTTGTAATCGAGATCGTAAAGAAAAACGATATTTAAATCCGGGTTAGTCAGGTATCCGGCGAGTGAGGCAAATTTTGATTTATCTATGCCGGACATTCCAAGTATCTGTTCCTGATCAAGGCACGATAAGCGCTGAGCCAGTCCGGTGAAATTATGAATCTCATCAGGATTTTTGTTACTGTTGTAAACGGGATAGTCAACGCATTCTTTTATTATCAGATCTAAAAGGGCTGTTGTCGTTCCTTTTTTATTATCTATCCAGAGGTCCGTATATCTTCCCATCCTTGTCTCGGAAGAGTTAAAGGTAATAACCTTGGTTCCTTTCTTCTGTGCCGATTTAATCTTCAGTTCCATCACAAGATTATTTTCAGGCAGGTTGGTGTTGATAAGTACGATTACATCCGCCTTTTCTATACTGTTGAATCCCGTCGTGGAAGCTGTGAATCCCAGTTGAGTATCAAGCGCATTCTGCTCTTCGCCATACATAAGCCGCGTAAAACTGTCGATGTTATTGTTAAGAAGTCCTGCGCGGGTGAATTTCTGCAGCAGGTACAGTTCTTCGTTTGAAAGTTTTGGCGAGGCCATCACCGCGACGGATCCGTTGCCGTATTTTCCGACAATATCTATTATGCGCGATTCGATAAAACTGATCGCTTCACCAATATTCACGGTTTCATAATGTCCCTCGCGTTTAATCACGGGATCAAATACACGGTTCTTCTGCAGAAGGTACCTGTGCCCGAATTTTCCTTTTGAACAGAGAAATCCATTGTTGTGGTTTGCGTGTGAAGGTTCATCAGAGTTGGAAACATAAAAAATATCGTCACTGATCTTCTTGTAGTTAACCTCACAGCCGACCGAACAAAAAGCGCAGACAGTTTTAATATCTTCTTTCGGCAATGTGCCGAGAATTTTGAACGGGAATTTTTCGGAGATCGCGCCGGTGGGGCAGACATCTATACAGTTGCCGCAGGAGATACAGTCTGTTTCAGATAAAGCCTTCTCCATTGCCGGTTTCATAATCGATTTAAAACCGCGGTATACGAAACCAAGCGCCGAAACCTTAAGCGCTTCGCCGCAGGCCTTAATGCACTTGCCGCAGTTGATGCATTTATTCGGGTCAAGCGCGATGAAAGGATGGCGCGAATCAATTTTATATTTTCTGATCTCGCCGAGATAATTTGTTGTATCGACACGGTACTCATCACAGTATTTTCGGAGGCGGCAGTCGGCGTATTCGCTGCATCCGCATTCGAGGCAGCGGCTGGTTTCTTCGAGCGACTGGTTCTCGGTTAAACCAAACTCGACTTCGCAGAAATTGTGTATACGCTCTTCAATATCCAGTTCATCAGATTGCGCGCGCGAAAGTTTTTTCTGTGAATCAAACTCCCGCTCCGATACTTCGGCTAATTTGTGTTTTAAACTGTAATACCTGTAATTATTTACACCGTTACTTCCGGGCATTAAATAGTGAATGATCGAGCCGGCCGCTTTTTTTCCCTGCGCTATTGCGCTGATCGCGGTAAGCGGACCCGTAACAGCATCACCGCCGGCAAATACGCCGGGGACAGTGGTTGCAAGCGAATTTTCTTCAGCAACAATGTTTCCCCATTTATTGAGTGAGATCGCGTTGCTTCTTTCGGTGAAGGAAGTATCAAGACTCTGTCCGATCGCGCTGATGATATAGTCGCAGTTGATAATAAATTCAGAACCCTGAACCGCAACGGGACGCGGGCGTTCGCCCGGTTTTCCCGCTTCCAGCGCCATCTTAAGGCAGTCGATTCCTGTGAGTCTGCCGTTCTTGACTACGAGCGATTTTGGGTTCGTGAGGAATACAATTTCGATTCCCTCCTTCTGCGCCGCTTCGATCTCCTCGTGGTGCGCGGGCATTTCTTTGATGCTCCTGCGGTAAACGATCTTAACCGACGCGGCGCCGCAGCGGAGCGCTGTGCGGGCGGCATCAATGGCTGTATTTCCTCCGCCGACGACAATGATGTTTCCTTTTAACTGGTCTGTCCTGCCGTTTGTTACGTCTCTTAAAAACTCTATTCCCGAAACGATTTCTTTCACATCTTCTTCGCCCGCTAAACCGAGCCGTGAACCTTTGTGCGCGCCCGGCGCAATGAAGATTGATTCGTAACCGGTGTCAAAAAGATCGTCAATACTAAAATCTCGTCCGAGTGATTTATTTGTTTCAAGTTTAACGCCGAGGCTGAGTATCCAGTTAATCTCATCATCAAGTATTTGTTTTGGCAACCGGTATTCGGGAATTCCGTAGCGCAGCATTCCTCCCGGCTTATCAAATTTTTCGAATATGGTTAAATCGAATCCCGCGTTATTGAGATAGTATGCGGCGGTGAGCCCCGCGGGCCCGCTGCCGATGACCGCGACTCTCTTGCCGTTCCGGTTTTGAATTTCAGGGGTCCATTTGTGCGGCGAATCCAGGTCGGCTACGAATCTTTTTAATTTATTAACCGCCACAGGCTCATCAACATAATTTCTTCTGCACGCGACCTCGCAGTCCCTAACACAAACCCTGCATACGGAAAGAGGAAGGGGGTTGTTCTCTTTAATTAACTTAAGCGCTTCTTCGTATTTTTGCATTGATATGAGCGCGATGTATGACTGCACATCGACTCCGGCGGGACAATTATTTTTGCACGGCCCGACACAGTCCGCGTAATGGTTTGACATTATCAGTTCAAGCGCAGTCTTGCGCGATTCCCGTATCTCAGGCGTATTTGTAAGCACAACCATTCCGTCTGTTGCTTTTGTAGAGCAGGAGGGGAGCAGCCGGTTGATCCCTTTTACTTCTACAACGCATAGAAAACAGGAAGTGCACGGTTCAAACCTGTTGTCAAAACATAAATTTGGAATGTTGTCAATCTTGTTTTCGTGAACGGCATCAAGGATTGTTTTTCCTTCAGTCGTTTCAACGGGAACGCCGTTGACCGTTAGTTTGATGTTCTTCATAGCCTTATCACCGCGTCAAGATTACAGACCTCATAACATTTGCCGCATTTATTGCAGAGAGCCTGGTCGATTACGTGTAAGGTTTTTTTGCTTCCTGATATCGCGCCCGAAGAGCAGGCTTTTTTACACAGCAGGCAGCCTTTGCAGTTTTCTTCGCTGATTGAATAAGTGATGAGTGAAGAGCAAAGGTGCGCGGGGCATTTTTGATTTAAGTGCGCTTCATATTCTTCGCGGAAGTATTTTATGGTTGTAAGTACGGGATTAGGCGCGGTTTGCCCGAGTCCGCATAAACTTGCTCTCTTGATTTTGCTTCCAAGATCCTCCAGGAACATTATATCACTTGACCGCCCGCGGCCGTCGGTCATCCGCTCAAGAACTTCAAGCATCCGTTTTGTGCCGATCCTGCAGAATGTGCATTTTCCGCACGATTCCAGCTGCGTGAAGTTGAGGAAATATTTTGCCAGATCGACCATACAGGTTGAATCATCAAGGACGATCAGTCCGCCCGATCCCATTATAGCGCCGGTCTTTGTGATTTCATCGTAATCTATCTTAAGATCCCCCATCGATGCCGGGATACAACCGCCGGAAGGGCCGCCCATCTGTACCGCTTTGAACTTGCCGTTATTTTTAATGCCGCCGCCGATATCATAAATAATTTCATTTATCGTAATACCCATCGGCACCTCAACAAGGCCGCTTCTTCTAATCTTACCGGCGAGCGCGAATACTTTTGTGCCTTTGCTTTTTTCGGTACCGAGAGAAGCATACGCCTCCCATCCGTTGAGTATTATCCACGGCACATTGGCGAATGTTTCTACGTTATTAATATTGGTCGGTTTTCCCCACAACCCTTGTTGTGAAGGAAAAGGGGGACGGATGCGGGGAATGCCACGGCGCCCTTCAACAGATGCAATAAGCGCGGTTTCTTCGCCGCAGACAAACGCGCCGGCGCCTTCTTTTATGTTTATATCAAAACTGAACTTTGATCCGAAAATGTTTCTGCCGAGAAAACCTTTGCTGCGGCACTGGCTTAACGCATTTTTTAGCCGCTTAATAGCAAGCGGGTATTCAGCACGGGCATATATAATACCTACATCGGCGCCGATAGCGTATGCGCCTATCATCATTCCCTCCAGCACGGAATGAGGATCGCCTTCAAGCACGCTTCTGTCCATAAACGCGCCGGGATCGCCTTCATCGGCATTACAGATAATATATTTCTTATCGGATTCAACATCGTGGGTTATGCGCCATTTTAATCCGGTGGGGAAACCGCCGCCGCCGCGTCCGCGCAAACCTGATTTGGAAATGATATCGATTACATCAAGCCGCGAATGATTATTCAGCACCTGCTGAACCGCGTCGTATCCTCCGAGCGCGATATACTCGTCGATTGAATTCGGGTTTATCTCTCCGCAATTGCGAAGCACAATCCGGACCTGCTTCTTCAGAAAGGAATCTTCTTCGGAGTGCTCTTTGCTTCTTACTATCCACTTGTTAACCGGGTGGTCGTGCACGATGTGTTCATCAATTAACCGCCCGACTTTATCAACCGACATCTTTGCATATAGAAAGTTATCCGCGTCATCCTGGACCTCAATGAGCGGCTCTTCATAACACATGCCCATACAGCCGGTTTCGCTGAGTTCGATATCGAGATGGTTCGCGGTTATGACCCTTTTCATCTCGTTGAATATCTGTTCGCCGCCCGCGGAAACACCGCACGTACCCATACCGACTTTAATTTTTTTCACAAAGCCTCCGCGTGTGATTTTTCAAGCGCGCCCTCGCGGACATCCTTAAGTATCTTTTTAAGTTTCGTCTTGTCAAGATTGCCGTAAGTTGAATCGTTAATCATTATCACCGGCGCAAGAGAGCAGCAGCCGAGACAGGCGACAGACTGCAGAGAGAACAAACCGTCATCGCTTGTTTCACCGACGGATATTCCGAGTTCATCCCGGAAGCAGGCGAGCAAAGCTTTCGCGTTGTTTACGTGGCAGGCGGTCCCTTCGCAGATGCGGATAAGATTTTTCCCCATCGGTTTAAGGCGGAACTGGGAATAAAATGTGATAACGCCGTATATGTCGGCGGCGGGTATGTTGAGAAGCTCGCTTATATAATAGATGGCTTTTTCGGGGATGTAGCCGTATGATTCCTGCGCGGACTGCAGAAGAATGATAAGAGAACCGTTCTGCCGCCTTTTGTTTATGAGGTCGTATTTAAATGCCGCTATTCCTTCAGCCTTTGTGCCGGGCGGAGCAGCGATGGTTGTATCATCAATTTCGTAACCGGTCATCGTAATATCCTGCCTTTATAAAGCGAGAATGAATGTTGTTCGTTGTGTCGTGCTTTTTTACATCTCGAAGATATTTATAACCGGATACTTTTTAACCTTTAACACGCCTTCGAGGTTGATGATCTTTTTCTCAATGATCTTATCTATCTCGCTGAACTGTGTTCCGTAAAGCATAAGGATCATGGTTGAATGGCCGGAGATATAATCACAGTAAAGCACATTTTCGGTCAAACGCAAAACAGGGTAGAGGTTCGTGAGATATTCCCTGTCAACATCGATAACAACATAAGAGCAGACAGATTTTTTGTTATCGCGCTGCCTGTTCATTCCCGGCATATCTTCGAACATTGTTATGCCGG
>CAIMOS010000344.1 GCA_903843135.1 uncultured Ignavibacteriales bacterium
CATAGTTAAAACTGCCGCTCCCTTCGATCACTCCGCCCGCGGGGTTCGGAACCCTTGCATTTACAACTCCTTCCAGATTTATCCTTTGCTGTTCTTCTTCAAAGGAAAAATCAACCGCAACCGTGGTAAGTATGATCTCCATCGGCCCCACACGGAGCGAATATCCCGCCTGGACATTTTCGAGCCTGCCGGATATCTTTCCGTCTACTCCGAGATTGAATGTGGAAGTCATCAGGTTAAGAGGGGCCTGTACTCCCGGCCCGGAGGAACTTTCAAAACCGGGCGGAAGCATTATGTTCCCGCGTATGCGGAGGCTCGGATTATAAACCGGCGAACTTCCGCTGAAGTTCGCGGAAATTCCGCCTGAAATTTCCTTCACATAAAACTGCAGCCCCGGAACGATTGTAAGATCCATTCCGGAACCTTCAAAGCTTGTCGTGGGAAGACTGGCAGAGAAAGAGCCGTTACTAAATGAAGCATTGGTAAGATTAAACACGTGTTCGCTCAGCCCGCCCCCCGGCAGGCCCGCAAGCACGAGCCTGAAATCAAAACCGAAGTTCAATCCTGATGTGGCGCCTGCCCCGCCGGCAAAGAACGGAATCGTAACCGGGGACATAGACGCACGGGTAACCTCAAACCGGAATGCCTGAATATTGAACGAAGGTAACTGTACTGAAGTGAGATTCAACGCAGGGATCGTCATCCCTGAAGTACCGAGCGTAACTCCCTCAAGTTTCGGAAGAGTCAGATTATTAAAAGAAGGGAATATAATCTGGGCGTCCATACTCATATTAAAATCCCAGTTCCCGCCGGTGTAACTTAGCTGCGATAAATTGAGATTCGACATCGCCAATTTTACCCAGCCGAGATCAATGGCGGGAGGAGTCGCGTTACCCCGGGCAGTAAATGAAAGCAGGCTAAAACCGCTTCCGGAAAGCGCCACTCTGAGGTCCGCTCCGAAATTGCTTGTATCGCTTGCCCTGAGTTCGAGTCCGGCGTCGGCCTGCAGGTTAAAATCAAAATTCCGTGAATTTAAGTCCGCGGTAAAATCACCCGATACATTGTTAAAGAGAATTCTCAATCTCTCCGACCCCGGAATAAGATTTACCGGAGTATTGATATCGCAGGAAATAACTCCGCCTATAGCGCCGGCAGCGCTCAGTTCAAGGTCCTGCAGATTACAGCTCGAATTCCTTCCAAATAATTGAAATACACCGCCTAACCGGACCACCGGCTGTGAAAAATGAACGGAAGCCTGTGTTATCAGCACCCTCGCGATACCTTCCCCGAGAGTGTAAAGCGGATTATTCGACGGCCGCTCAACGCTAAGCGCTCCGGTTATTCCAATCGAATTAATTGCCAGCCTTCCGGTCAGCGCTATCGGAGTTGACAGGCCCGGCAAACTTAATGCGCCTCCAACAGTTAAACCGTCAATCATCGAATATGAGATATCCGTTACGCGGAAATATTCGCCGAGGAGAGACGAGGGAAGTGCGCCTGTACTTACATTCGCGCTGAACCCGCCCCCCATAATAACAGGCGGATAATAACTTCCTTTCTGGATCATCAGGTTGTCAATGTTAACGGAAAGATTATATTCAGCGCCGTCAAGCGTTAATACAAGTGTCGTCGTTCCGGAGATTATGAACGAACTTGGATCTTCTGTAACAGATGCCCGCCTCAGATTAATCAGATTTGCCACGCCGTCTACAATCGCGAGAGAATCAAACGGCAGCCCCTGCTGGGCCGTATTACTTGTATAGGTGAAACTCCATATTTCACTGTTACCGTTATTCGATGTGATGATATTTCCGTTTTCATCGTTGGCGGTTATCTGCCAGACATATTCTTTCCCTCCTTCAAAAGGAAACGCCTGTGTCGGATAGGAGTAAAGCCCCACTCCCGAAACAGAATCCTGATGATGAACGGGATTAGCCGCAAGCGCCTGCGAAAGCGTCTGTCCGGTAAGCCTTTCAACAATTTTAATTTTATATGTTACTCCGACAGAGGGCGGAGCGTTTACAATCGACCATTGGAATATCGGCTGAGTCATCGTGACGGCTTCGCCGTTCTGAGGAATGATCAGTTGAGGCGGCTCAGGGAAAGAAATTGAAAAGTCAGTAGTAGCGGTATTAAGCACTTGTCCCTGCAGACTGAGTACATTGATTTCGAGAGTGAAATCACCTTCCGGAAACCTTCCTGTCCGGAGGATATTTTCTTTCATCGCTGTATTGAATCTCAATCCCCTGCAATCATCCCAGCCCACTACGGCGAAGGGCGCGTATAGCTTTGTTGTCGGGCCCGACGCAAATTCCTGCCTGACGGTTTTTGTGTAGGCAAGTTCTCCGTACTGCGGACTGGTAATCCTGACTTCGAACACAAATGAGACAGGCGCCGTACCGGTGTATGTAAGCGTATAGGTTCCGGCATTGGGGTTGCTGTAATACTCACTCAGGAGCGAACTCGGAGTTGGGTTCACCATCAGGGAGGAAGTCCACAGGTTCGTCTGAGGATAAATTGCAGATATGAATAAACTGAGGAAAAGCCAGAGTTGAAATTTGTATTTAGTAATCATAAACGCTTCGTTTTTCTGTTATTACATCAACATTTTAATCTTTGCCGGTAATTCGTAAAGCAGGCTCTTATTGAGGTAATCTGCCGCGCCGGCTTTCAGAGATTCCGATTTAAATTCCTCTTCCGGCAGTTCAGAGACTATAATTATTTTAGTACCGGGAGAGTCTTTGTGGATTATTTTAGCCGCGGATATGCCGTCAAGGTTGTTCATCATTATATCCATCAGTATAAGGTCAGGGTGAAGGCGGGAATTATAAGATACAGCCTGCTCTCCGTCGGAGCATTCAATCAGTTCATAATCATCAAGCGCGGACTCAATGAGCCGCACTATCAGTTTCCTGATATTGGCGTTATCTTCAGCAATTAAAATTTTCATAGCACAGCAAGACCTGTGCTTTAAAGTTAATTCGCCCAGGGAGTGAAAGTAAATAGAGCACACTACTCAATTTATATGAGTACTTATACTCAGGCAGGAATAACGCGGGATCTCAGAGCAGGGAGTGTTTTTTTAGAGTATTTCCTGGTTCTCCAGGGCAAACATAAGCAGGCTGTTGTGACCTGCTATTCCAAGTTTGTGTGAGATATTCATCCTGTGGTTCTGTACGGTCCTGAAACTGATAAACATCTCTTTGGCAATTTGCGCGCTTGTTCTGTTTTGCGAAAGAAGTTTTAGAATTTGTTTTTCGGTATGGGTAAGTGTCTCAATCGCTTTACCTGCTCCGGTTTTATTGTTCTTATGCTTAGAGCCATTTATTAAAAAGGACTGGAGCTCTTTACTTACGTAATAGCCGCCGTTCAGTACCGTTCTTATACAGTCTATTATTTCGGTATGCGTTGATTCTTTAAGAAGATATCCGGTTACACCGTTTTCAAGGGCCGTCTCAAGGTATTCCTCATCGCTGTACATAGTCAGGATCACCGGATGAGTGTCAATTTCTTTTTCCCTGATCTTTCGCGCGACTTCTATTCCGTTAAGCCCGGGCATAGAAACATCCAGAATTGCCACGTCAGGTTTATTATGTATAATAAATTCAAGCGCCTCAGTGCCTGTGGCAGCAGCGCCGCTGACCCTGAAATCCTTCTCCTTCATAATTATTTTTTTAAGGCCTTCCCTGAATATAGGGTGATCGTCAGCGAGGAATATCTTCACTTCCTTGTTCATCAGTTTTTCCAGCAGTTATTATTATGGTTATGTTCTTGTATTGTATGGTACCTCGAGTACAATTTTGGCGCCCCCCGAAGCAGGGGACTCAAATGCCAGCGCGCTGTTGATAAGCCGCGCCCTTTCCCTCATACTTTTCAGTCCGAGCCCTTCTGTGAACCGGTGCTGAAGTTCCCTGTCCTGAAAATCAAATCCGGCGCCGTTATCCTCGATTGTAATTGTAACTGTATACCGGTCCAGCCTAATGTCTAGTTTTGCCTCTGATGCGCGGGAGTGCTTAACTATATTGTTCAGGGACTCCTGGATTATCCTGTAAATATTTATTTCATAATCCGGGGAAAGGAGACCCGATATCTCGCTAAAACTGTAATCAATTTTGATCCCTGATGCTTTCTCGATTTTCTTCACCATAGCTGAAATTGCTTTTATCAGTCCGAGTTTCTCCAATTGGTGCGGATGCAGATTTGCAGATATTTCCTTAACCTCATCCAGCGATTCTTTAACCAATTCCGATATCTGGGCCAGGTCATCTTCATTTTTTATTTCCGAAGAATTATACAGGTAGAGAAGGTTCTTTATTACAAGCAGGTTCTGTCCCAGGCTGTCGTGAAGTTCATTCGATAACCGTTTTCTCTCATCTTCCTGCGAGTTGATCAATTGTTTTGAAAAATTTAATTGGTGCTGTTTTTCTTTCCTTAGCGATTTGATTTTCTTGTTGGCCAAATAAATCACCAAAACCGAAAATGAGAAGAGGCTGACTGACAGGAAAACGGGGTTACGATAATACGGCGGTTTGACTGTTATGGCTAATGATACCGGTTTATTATTCCAGATTCCATCATTATTGCTCCCGGTGATTTTCAATAAATACTTTCCCGGTGAAAGGCCCGGGAAATTAATTTCTGATTTGTTTCCGAGACTGATCCATTTATTTTCCCGGCCCTCAAGGCAGTACTTAAATTCATTCTGTTCGGGGAATATATAATTCAGCGCCGCAAGTTTGATTCCGATGCTGCCAAAATCATAATCAAGTTCAATTTCCCCTGTAATCGTAATATCCGCGGTACTCCGGTATTCTTTATCCGCAACTGAAACTCCGGTAATGTATACGGGCGGAATTACGGCATTTTTCACAAGATTTTTTGGATCAAAATACAGCAGGCCGGAATAACTCGGGAAAAATATCGTTCCGCTCTTGTTAATCGCCGGGAAGCCGAAATAAAAATCACATCCGTCAACTTCATCCTGCATAGAATAGAATTTTAGTTGTTTACCGGCCGGGTTATATGCGCCTATTTCCGAATTCAGAGTTGAGAACCAGATAATGCCGTTGTTATCCTCAATCATTGTATAGATGCCGCGAAACTTATCTTTATATATAATCTCCGCAGTATATTCTGCGTTTTTATTTCTATATATCTTAACAAGCCCGCTAAAAGAGCCGTTCCAGACATTCCCCGAATCGTCAATTACGATATGCGTAGATGAATTAACAGGATTACTGATCCCCCCCTTTTCCGCATAGACCATCTGAAATTTGTTTTCTCTATAATTGATCCTTTGGACCCCTTTTGAAGTGGCGAGCCAAAAATTGCCGTTTCCGTCCTTCTGAATTTCGTGTATGTAGTTTGATGCCAGGCTGCGGGATGAATCCTTCCCTCCGCTCATCCTGATGAACTTAATATCATCGAGATCTTTCTGATTTGCAGGAATGATATTTATTCCGCCGTTCCAGGTTGTTATCCAGAGATTACCGCTGTCATCCTCGTTAAACGACCGGATGAAATTTGAACTCAGCGAATGATGGTCCAGTGAATCATAATAAAAATTTTTGAATTTCAGTTTATCCCCCGGTTTAAAATTTCGGGGAATTTTTGTTCTGCTGATACCTCCGCCCCAGGTGCCTATCCATAAGTTAGAGCCGTTGTCCTTATAAAACCTGACGATTTCGCCTGTCGCGTGAAATTGAAATGATTTCGGAATCCGGTAATTATGCTTCTTCTTTAATCCCGGGCCGAACACATCGAAACCCTTTGACGTAGCTGCCCAAAGATTATTGTATTCATCCGTGTAACATCCGGTAACTTTGTTACTCGCAGGAGAGTTGGGACTGCCGTTAACTGAAAGCAAAGTAAACCGGTTATCCAGGGTCAGATATTTACTGATCCCGCCGAATGTAGATACCCACAGAATACCCTGCTTATCACAGATTACGTGTTCCACTATATTATTAACCAAAGAGAGGGGTTTATCAGGATTGTGTGAATAATTAATTATCGTCCCTTTTGTAAGCTCAAGCCTGGAAATTCCTTCCAGCGAACCGATCCAGATATTGTTTTCATCCTGAAAGCATAAGGATGTAAGTATATCTGTCGGCAGTCCGGCCTTCTGATCACCATTATGTTTCCAGCGCCTGTACGAAAAATCGTTTATGTTAACTTTGTATAAACCTTCACCTGCCGTCGCAATAAAAACATAGTCACTTACCCGGGATGCAATGATCCCGCGGGTCTGAACATTGGGTATGAATGAAGCGACGCATTTTGTGTCAAACTTTTCTTCGGAGGGATTAAATCTTACCACTCCCCTGTAAAACATCCCCAGCCAAAAGATACCCTTGCGGTCCTCACAAATCAGATTGACGCGGTTAGAAAGATGATGACCTTTTACTTTATCCGGTAAACGGTACTCTCTCTTAAAATTAAAATGCCTGTCCGTTTTAATTAATCCGTCATCCGCAGTGAACCAGAAATTACCTTTGCCGTCTTTATAAAAACCCGAAACATTATAGTTCTTCAGCCAGGGATATTTTTTGTTCAGATTTTCAAAATTACCTTTCAGGTAATTATATACCGCAAGCGTGCCTTGCGAAGTGATTATTAGTATCTCATTATAAGATAACTCAAATACAGATTCAATGACGTCCCCGGGCAGGCTTGTACTGTCATTTTCATCGTTTCTGAATACAGTGAATCTTAACCCGTCGTAACGGCACAACCCATTATCAGTAGCGAACCAGATAAAATTGCGGGAATCGGTCATTGCGTGATAAACTTTATTGGTCGGCAGCCCGTTTTTAACCGTAAGATTTTCAAACCTGTTTTGGGGGTATAAGTGTACCGGGTTGCCAAGTAAAAGGAAGATAAGAGCTGAAAAAGAGAGGGAAAATTTAACAGAGTTTAAACCGGGCATATGCCGGTACGAACCGTAAAACAAGTCTCCGGACGTCATACTCATATTTCCTTTAATCTGTCCGCGCGTATGAACAAGACTGATTATTCCCTGAATACAACAAAATCCTCATCGCTGAATTCGCGCGCTTCAAACGGCACACCCAGAAACTTAGTGCATCCATCAAGAGTTGAAAACACTGCGATGTGGTCATTCAGTTCTCCGTGCAGATGCAGGGCCATTGAGATCGCTGTTGCCTTCGCTCCGGAACTGATTATCGCCCATTTAAACCCCGGGCGCGCGGCGTGATGTGTTATTAATTTAACAAAATCAGGAATTTCACTGAGTTTAATGTCTAAATCGGAATTTTTGATATCGGAAAGCACGAGATAATAGTCCGGAAATAAACCCGGAGAAGTGAGATGAAGGAAAAGATCGCGGATATCCTGTGCTTTTACAGTGCCTTCCACGATATCAGCCAGCAGTCCTCTGTCGTGATAAAATTTATACTTTATACTCATAGAAAAAACTTAAATCTTCTTTGAAATATAACAATTAGAATATTCAGGTTCTATAAAGAAGTGATATAAAAAGATTATTAGCGCACAAAAAAACCTTCCCCTGTGAGGCAGAGGAAGGTTTTTATAAATTTCAGAATTCGCTGACGGATAAACAGGCTGGGGATTATTAGGCAACTGCTCCACAACCTCCTGAGGTGAAGAATAAATACCGGCAGCCGTAAGTGCAAAGCAGGCGGCGCCCAGA
>CAIMOS010000345.1 GCA_903843135.1 uncultured Ignavibacteriales bacterium
ACTTCTCAAAACTCTTTGCGTAACTTCGCGCCTTCTTCGCGAAACTCCGCGGAACTTCTCTGAACCAGCATAGCCGAGGTTCTTAATCCTAAGTGCTGCAAAATGTTTATAATACCGGTTCAGGAAATGAATTGCTATGTATAAAAAAAGGCTGTCCCAAGAGTATCAGGACAGCCTTTTAAGAAAAACTAAGAGCCGGTTACTTAAGCATAACCATTTTTTTGGTCATAACAATATTTTCACCTGCAATCAGCCTGTAGAGATAAACTCCGCTGGGAACAGAAAGTCCTGTAACTGATCTGCCGTCCCACTGTGCAGTATAAGTACCGGGGGCCATTTCTTTATTCACGAGGAGATTGACCAATTGCCCGTCAACAGAGTAGACTGCGAGCGTAACTTTTGATTCCTTGGCAACCGCGAACCGTATCGTAGTCGAAGGGTTGAACGGATTAGGATAATTTTGTTCAAGTGTGAAGGAAGAAGGAATATTTTCGTTCTCTTTCTCAACTCCTACAATTCCGTACATTGACTGGTAATATCTCCATAACGTATCAGCCAAAGCGACATCTGTTGCTTCAGCCCAGTTAGTAAGGCTGCCGTCAGTAATACCGAAATTCGGACCGAATCCCCTTGTACCCTGACCATTGCGGTGACACGAAATCGCGCATGTGTTTGGCATACCATTGGTTACGGTGGCAAAATTCATTGTAGCACTCGGACGGATGACGGTAAATGCGTGACCGGAGATGTCATAAGCTTTTGCGGTGACTGCAGTTTGGGTCATATGACAATTCGAGCATTGTGACATCGCCTGGAGATGCTTCGAATGATTATTACGTCCGTTAGTCTCAGCAAGTTTATCGCCGTGACATTTGCCGCAGCCGGTGCCTGCAGTTAAAGCGCTGAAATCTTCCTTCAGCTGATGAGGATATGCGGTCTCCTGGTGCGGATCGTGGCAAGTAACGCAGGTCATCCCCATATTAGGGTTATAGTGCTTAGAAAGTTTATAATCGTTTGACTGCTGATGGTGTTGTTTTGAGGATTTACCATCCGGCCACAAACCTGGTTTTACAACGATATAACCGGCAAGTTCCTGGCCTGACTGATAAGTTTTCCCGGTCGCTTCATCCAACGGATATTCGTGTGTACCGGCGCTGCTCGTTCCTCTGAAATGGCACTGCCCGCAAACTTCGAGTTTTCTGTCATAACTGAGGCTGGTGAGATTATTGACGTGGCCCTGTCCCATAAATGCTGTCGGGTGGCCGTGGCAGGATTCGCAACCCACCGCCATACTCTTAGCAGCATTAGTTCCTGCCCACGAATAAACCCACGCAGTATCAGTTCCGGTGACTACTTTGTTCACTGTATTAGTATGGTTTCCTGGAACCACGTGGCAACCGGCACAGTTTTTGTCCCAAGATTTTGTCCTGAGTAAATTATCAAAGGGTCTTAAAGTGCCGGTTGAAGTAAACCAATTCTGAGGATTATAAGAAGCCCAGACTCCTGAAGAATTATCCTTGTATTTATTCAGGTTCCACTGTACAGGAGGCATATAGTAGCTGTTTTCAATTTTCACCAAATACCTCTGTTTCCAGCCGCCGCCGTAAGTAAATGCGACTTGATATTCAACTGATGAACCCGTAGCTGGATTTAATTTAATAAAATAATTCGATCCATCTACCCGGAAGGTAACTGTTGCGTTTCCATACGAAGATCCCATATTCACGGTCTCAGCATAATTGCCTTTCATATTTGTAGACGTGGGAACCTGGTGGATCTTGGAGTGGAGTGTGGATTCCCAACTCGCGAAGCCGGGGAATGTGCGAAGTGCGGAACTGTGGCACATCATACAGTTTTCTACTCCCTGGTAATTCTGTGAGAACGCCAGAGAAGATACAACTGCAAAAATAAACAGTAGTTTTTTTATCATAGATACCTCAATAATGGTTTTAATGTAATAAGTTTAAGAAATTATTTTCATCTCGAAATTTTTTGCGCGGACCGAAAGACTAAAAAAACAGTCTTGGGAAAAACAAAACCGCCTAAAAATCTTAATTTTCGGATATAATTTAATGCTTATTTGTAAATATCCGATAACAAGTGGAAGAAAAATTACCCCCAAAATTCAATAAAAAAAGGCAGCCCCGGAACAGAGCTGCCTCAAGTTTTTGCTTGTTAAATAAGCGCTTACTTTAACAGATTCATCTTCCGTGTTAGAGTAAAACTGCCTGCAGTTAATCTGTAGACATATACTCCTGAAGGAAGATTTTCAGCGTTGAACTCAACGGTGTGGTTCCCAGCTTCTTTGTAACCGTTAACAAGAGTCGTAACCAGTTCACCGTTCATATTATAAACAGCGATTGAAATATTTGAAGCAACCGGCAGTGAATAATTTATCGTTGTTGCCGGATTGAACGGATTAGGATAATTCTGATCAAGAGTATAATCATCCGCGATTCCCGTTTCGGTCTCTACGGAATTGGAATAGCTGACACTGCCGTCGAAATCGACCTGCTTTAACCTGTAGGTGATTTTTCCGGTACCGGTGACTTCATCAGTAAAAATGTAATTCCTCTTCTGGGCAGACGTTCCGGCGCCCTTAATCATTCCGATTGATCTGAATAGATTGTTGCCTGATTTTTTTTCAACAACAAAGTGGGAATTATTAGTTTCGGTTGCCGTTTCCCATCTGAGCACGAGTCTGTTACCCTCACGTGATACTGTAAATGAAATTAATTCAACGGGTATAAATCCAGGGAATTCATCCGCGCCGATTTCAGGAATATTATCCCTGAGATCGCCGTCAAAATCGACAGTGATCCCTGAAACGACGATACCTTTACCAACCATTGGTGAAGTGTTGGCGGTAAGATGAAGATCCGTACTGGAAACAAAACCCGGATTCACACTAAGACTGTGGGCGTCTAACGAAGAAGCAGTCTGCCATGAGGCAAGAGTATGGGCAGCGGCGCTATTCCAGTAACCTACGTTACCATTGGTTGCATCCGCGCAGGAATAGTTGTTATAATCTGCGGTCAGAGTGCCAAGTGCGCCGTCCCGATAGATACAATATGTAGCAAAGTCGACAACCGCGGAATGCACGATATTGTTTTTAAGATCATTAATTCCGTTTGAGATCAGTATTCCTGCATAAGCAACAGTTCCGCCCGCAAGTATATCAGTCATATAAATCGAATTGAAATAACAATTCAAGGTCGCAGACTGCGATGAGTTCCTGATTCCGCGCACATAAGCGACAGGATTGGATGCAGTCAACGCAAATCCGTAAATAATATTATTGTGAACGTTATATATACCAAAGGATTCGATGCTGATTGCTGATATTCCGCTCCCTGCCAGGTTTGTCATTGAGGATACTTTAGAAATTTTATTTCTGTAAATATTCACAACTGAACCGGTATCAAGATTAGAGCATAAGATTGCTTCATTTGTAGTATTAGCAGCGATGTTCTGGTTTATCATTATTTCATTACCGAAAATATCATGGCTGCCTGAGAGATTAAGCGCAATCCCTCTCCTTTTTCCTTCGATCAGATTATTTTTCAGTGTGATGTTGTAAGGATAGTTCAACGGAACAGGAGTTCCTGTCTGATAAGTGCCATAACCCTGCGCGTTCTGTGCATTACCGTCGAAATTCGCATTGAGATGATTATTCTCAAATGTGAGATTGTGGGGAACCCAGTCAACACCGAGATAATTACGGTGCCTGATCATAACACTCCCGATAAAAAGATTACCGGACGTGCTTACTGTCTGTGTCTTATAATATATTTTTGTATTTTTAATAATAACATTTGAAACATCACCCACAACAACAAGCGGAATCGCGTTCCTGTGCGAGGTTGTTGCCGACTGTATAGTCAGATCTCTTGTCGTACCGTTCAGGGTATTCGATCCGTCGATGATAATATTCCTGGTTGCACGAAGACTATCCCATGTTACATTTCCTTTTCCGGGTATACCAATAACAAACGCACCTGATGGGCCGCTGTTCATATCGCTCGGGTAATTAAGGGTGATTGTCGGCTGAACTCCGGGATAGGGCTTGAAAGTGATGGTATACGGGTCAGGATTAACTGCAAGTCCAAGTCCCCTCGTGTCGGCGTAGGTTTCGGTTACATCACTTGTGATGTAAAATGTACAGTTACCGCTAAATGTGGCATTGTTTATGGAATCGAGAGCAGACCTGAAAGTAGGAAATTCAGGATTAGTTCCGCCCGGCCCAGTGCCAGCCGCACCGATATAATATGTGCCTTGCATTCCGGTGATCTGATCAGTTACAGCAGATGAACTGTTCATTCCTGATGATTGCGCCATGCCTGTATATGCGCACAGCACAATCATGAGAAGAAAAGAGTAAGCCAGTTTATTCATTTTATCTCCGAATTTAATGGTCGTATTTCACGTTATAAAACAGAATAATTTACTAATTATTTTGAACAAATCCACATTCTTGTGAAAATTAATTTTTGGCAATATCAAAGAGGGCATTCAGTTCCCTGATCGGGGTCTTCGGGACCATAATCGGGTCCTTATTTTCGAGGAGGTGTATCAGCCTCAGCGCATTCGCCGGAGCGTAACCGCCGGGATGGTTATTCATAATAACATAAATCTCTTTCGCCTGTTTTTCAACTTTCTTAATCTGCAGTTCTATCTCCTTCAGCTCGCCCGCCGAGTAAAGATATTTGTACCTCTCGTTCTGCTGTTCGTAAGTCTGTTTTTTATTGAAGTTTTTTATTGACTGCATCCAGGCTTCGCTGTTCCTGCCGTGGAACCGGAGATATGCTTTCCCGTTATATACCCGTGGGGTGAATTTCACGGAGTTCCCGATCATCGGCTGATCGATCGAGCATAAAGCAACCCCAAGCCCTGCCACACGCTCCGGGATATCATTCTGGAACCAGGAGTCGTGCCGGAATTCCACAAAGCACTGGTACTGCCCGAACGTATCAACCAGCTTTTTCAGGTGCTCTCCTGAAGTCCGGTTCATCGTGAAGGAATAAGGGAACTGGATCAGAAGCCCGCCAAGCCTGCCGTTCTGCTCCAGAATGCTCAGCTGCGAGCGGATGAAATTGCACTTATCCTCATCAATGTTCTGCCTGTGCGTAAAGTCCTGATGCAGTTTTAGCGTAAAGAGAAAGTCTTCCCTCTGTTCCACTCTCTTTATCCATAAAGCAATAAGTGTGGGAGAAATATATTTATAATAAGAGGAGTTGATTTCGACGCAGTTGAAGAAACTGCTGTAATATTCGAGCCAGTTATACTCCTGGCTCTGTTCACCGGTATAAAAAACATTCACCCAGTCGGCGTAAGACCATCCTGCAGTGCCGATAAAATATTTTGGGTTCACGTTCTAATTCCCTTTCTGCAGTCTTCTTTTTTTCCCGGCTTCAAGTGTGCGGTAAAGCCCAAGCACTGACCCCACAATCCTGAAGCTTTTACTCTTTTTATGTACAAGTATTGGTTTGAATTCCGGATTTTCGGAGACCAGCCTCAGATGCTCGTCATCCTCATAAATCCGCTTAATTACGGCGGAGTCATCAACAATCGCCACAATCAGGTCCCCGGATTTATACGCGGAATCCGGTTTGACAATTATAACATCATTCTCAAGTATAAAAGCGTCTTTCATACTGCTCCCCTTTACCCGCAGCAAAAACGAATTTGCAGGAAGATTAGCCAAAGCGGGGAGATCTACTGAGTCCACCACATCCTGATAAATAAGCAAAGGATTTCCTGCAGCCACCTCTCCTACTACCGGCCTGGATATGTAAATATTGTAGCGGTCAGTAACTTCGATACTGCGGGAAAGGTTCTTCTTGCGGGTGATATAATTTTTCTTTTCGAGGGCAAGCAGATGCTGCTGCACGGTGGCGCGGTTGCGGTAACCGAACTTATCCGCTATATCGGACAGTGTCGGGGGATAACCGTTGCTGTTGAGATACTCAACTATGAAGAGGAGTATCTTTTTCTGAATTTCTGTGATTTCTTTAGACATATAAAAATACCATACAAATGTATGGTATTAAATTAGGCTAAAGAGATTTAAATGTCAAGTGATTATTAAAAAATACCCCGGATTATCCTCAGGCAAATATCCTGCTGAGGGCATCTATCATTTTTTCGCGGAAAATAGGCTTTGAAATAAAATCGTTAAAACCGGCCGCGATGAATTTTTCCTTGTCGCCCGGGAGCACATAGGCTGTTACAGCAACTATGGGCAGATGCAGGAAATCAGGCATTGTCCTGATTATCTTTAACGCGTCCAGCCCGTTGTACTCACCCTGAAGGTTGATGTCCATAACAATGAAGTCGAATTTATACATAGACATCATCGGAAGCGCTTCTTCAAAGCTTACGGCAAATTTTATATCGTTAAGCTCTTTCATCTGAACTTTGAAAAGAATCTGGCTGTCAACCTGGTCTTCAATATAAAGACAGTTTAATTTCGAAAGTTCCAACTCCCTTTTGACCGGGGGTGGTGCAGGTTGTGCCGGCGGAGGTGGAGGCGCCGGAGCGGGAGCGGGCGCTGGTTTTGGCGGCTGATACATCGGTTTTGGGGCAGCTGCTCTGGCAGGCGGCGCAGCAGGTTCGAAAGCTGGCGGTGCGGGTACTGTCCGCTGCGGAGCGGGTTCAGGTACGCTTTCAGGAATATGAGAAACTTCCTGAACCGGTCCCCCTGCTGCTTCAAGATTCACGGGGAATCTGTAACCGATTTCAAAAATGTGGCCGTCTTTATTTACAAATTCTTCGGTGCCATTTAAGAGGTCGAGAATTTTATGGAAGGAAATAACGGAGAACTTGGAGATACCAAGGGCTTTTGCCATTCCGAAATCTTTTTTGACTACGATGTCCTGGTAGTTTTCGAGCAGCCTGTCAGATATTTTAGCCAGGTTATCTTTAACGGAAATAATAAAATTGTCTTCGTCAAGGAGCTGAACCGAAAGATATACCTGCTGCTCTACGGATAACCTTGAACATAGTTTAACAAGGAGGAGCAGCCACGAAGAAATTTTATCGGTATCTGAATAGATCTGTAAAGATGAAGAGACCCTGGATATGACCAATTCTTTTTTCCACTTATCTCTTGACTGCCTCAAATCTGATTCAAGACTTTCGATAACAGAAACTATTTCTACTGTTTTGGGGCTGACACTGCTGCCGATAGCTGAGTATTCGGAGATTGAATTCATTATCTCAAGGAGGTTGTCCCTGTTCTGACTGATAAAATCAAGGGCTTCAGACTGTTCCTCGGTCGGCGCTTCAAGGCTTTCCCGTATTTCCTGAACAAAACCAAGAATTACATTGATCGGGGTTAAAACGTCGTGAAACATCGCCGAGATCTGTGTTGTGTCGAGGCCGGCAGATGCAGGTACATTATCCGAGTATGCGGATTTATCTTTTACAACTTCTTTTACAACTTCTTTAATAACAACTTTCTCAACTTCCTTAATAACCTCAACAGGGGCCACTTCCGGTATAGCCAGGATGTTGTATGAATCCACTTCTCCGCTCATATTCAGGATCGGAGTCGCGAAGATCTTACACTTAACTTCCCCGCCTTCCTTCTTCTTAAGAACAACTTCCGTTTCAACGGGTTCCTTAAGATGGGAGTAAAAAATGCTGGAATTGAGTACACCGCGTTCTTCATCTTTGGCCAGGGTAACAAAAGAGAAGTCGATCAATTCGTGTTTCTCGTGTCCGATCACGGATTTCACACTGTTGTTCACGTATTTGATGAAGCCGACAGAATCGGTAATAAAGAGCATATCACTGGTGTGTTCGAAAGCAGCCTTGAATAACTGAAACTGTTTTTCTTTTTCAATGCTCTCGGAGACGTCTTTAACGATATTAAAATGGGCCTCGGTATTCTCGTACTGGAACGGAGTCTTGCTCAATTCTACCATTACGACAGTACCGTCTTTGCGTTTGTGCTTGAAGGGCCCGGTATATTCTGATGCCGTATTTTTTGAGGAGGAGGAATCCAGGAGAGTCTGGATGTCTTCAGGGGTATAGAGATCTGTCAGATCCATCTGGAGAAATTCTTCTCTCCGGTATCCGTAGAGTCTCAGAGCTGCGTCATTGACTTCTATAAATCTAAGATTCTCTGCGTCATAGATAAATATCGCTTCCGGATTGTAACGAATTAATATATCAAACATTCTACCGCGGTTTTTAAGTAATTCTTCTAAATTATCATAAGAAAGGATTTTTTCCAATGCAAGCAATAGAACGAAATCCTCTTCCGATAGTTTAATTTTTTTTAAGCGAGCCTGGTAAAGAATCTCATTCGATTCTCCCTCGGAAACTGTATAATGAAAAAACTGTTCAGTCTGAGATGAATTAATGAAATTATCAACTTTTTGAGAATACACACTCTCCAGTATATTATTGTAGTGTACTCCCGAACTTTCATTAAAATCAATGTTTTGTAATATACAAAATTCTTTATTCAGTTGCTTGATTATTCCGTTTGCATCGATGATCATCGCCGGAGCGTGGAATTCGGCAAAAACATTATCAATGAACGAAGCAGCCTGGTTGATGATCTTCCCGGCAAACTCGTGTTTTCCCTGCTGGCTGAAGCAGATGCAGGCTATCACACGCTTTTCGGAATCAACAATAGGCACCTGGATGGTCTTGGATGATGCAACCAGCGCGCCCCCCTTAACCGGTATCCCGTCAGTTACGATTATATTCGCAGATTCCTTTACAAATTGCTGAAGTGATGAATAAATCCCCCTGTAAAACGGCGGTATAAATTCTCCTTCCGGTTTACCTTCCAACTGCATAGGTTTTAATCCTGCAGACTGGGAATATTTGGCGTTAACAATAATAAACTTATCGTTGAAATCCTTTATCCAGAAAGGCTCGTTCAGTTTGTTGATCTCATTCTGAATTCTGTTCTTACCCAGAAAAGTGAAAGGGAAAGAGGACTGGATATCAGAAATGATGCTGAGGATGCGCTTATTATCCACTAGATCTTCAAGGTCAGCCACAGGCACTGATACCCCAAAAGGTGCTTTGCCGATAGCGCCATTGGTATTCCCGTTAAACAACAGCAGGAAGAAAACCTCATCTCCCTCGTTGATAAGTTTAATTGTTACTTCGTTTTTCTTCTCGCCTGAGGCGGTCTGGAAATGGAATTCATTTTTCTTTACTTCCCCGGCCGGCAGTTCTTCCATAATATGGATCAGCTTCTGAAGTTCAGTGTCATTCAGTATCAGGGAGGTGCTTGAATTATCAAAATCGCTGTGTCCGAAAAATTTTCTGGCTGTTTCGTTAACTGACTTTAAGGCAGCATTTGCATCCAGGAGAATTGCGGGCTGTTCGTATACATCTATTAAGGAATCCGCTAACGATTTTTTTTGTTTTTGGTCTGTAATCATACCGGGTTACCTATGGCAATACTGTTTTTGATGAATGAACATCGGAGTTTGAATGAATTCCCTGGCGCGTGGGTACGATAGTCACTTCAGCCGAATAGTTCGAATATGAACCGTTACCGTCTGTTGATTTAATACGATAAATATTTTTTACATTCGGGGTGTACGTTCTGTCATCAAACACTGTAATATCAGTGCTTACCTGCCCAACCTGAATAAATGTACCGTTGTCACCGATCTTGCGCTCTATAAACGTATAGTTTTCATAAATACTGTTATCCGACCAGGTAAGCCGGACGGTAATCGAATCATACTGAACTGCAGCCAGGTTTGAAGGTGCGTTTATGGCAACCGCATATGTTCTCGCGGTTATTTCCTGTGACCAGGAAGAATCTGTCTCGGAGTATACTTTAATCCTGTATTTATATTCAGTACCGGCAGAAAGGCCGTTTGCGCTATCCTTAAAGGTAGTAATATTGGGGCCAACACGGCCGACAGGCCCAAATGACTGGGAGCCGGACTTTCGTTCAATCTGAAAGATCGTCTCATTCCACGAATTGTCCTGCCAATAAAGATAGATGCAGTTCGTGCCCCTGATCTCTGCAGTAACATTGGTAGGTGCGGGTAGGCTGGCGGAGCCGCCTGATCCGATACTTGTGACTTCGTAGGAAAAATCAGAATATCCGAACTCGTTGAATGCGCGGACCTTATAAAAATAAATCTGGCTCGGATTTATGGTCGCGTCATTAGTATTAAAGGTATTCGGGCCAAAAACTCTCCATAAATTGTAAGTCCCTATATATCCTTCCCTTCGCCACACTTCAAATCCTTTCTCATATTCGTTGGTATCTTCCCAAAAAATATTCAAAAGTGTTGAAGTTATAAGCCTTACGTCGAGATTATACGGAGAGTTGGGATGGTCCATATTTTTCAAAACAAGAATATTACTTTTAATTTCCGACTTCGAAGCATTATTATTGAGATCGTATGCCACGATGTAATAACTTATTCTTTTATTAATATGAGAGGAATCGAGAGTAAGATATACTGCAGGGCGGGCCTGGTATTCCGGTGTATTAAATGTACCCTGAAGCTGATCGTTCAAATATACCGCAACATATTTTATTCCCTGGTCATCGGACATCTCACATATAATTTCATATATTCCCGTCACAAGCGTATCGTTGCTCACAGGAGAATATAAAATAACTGATGGTTTAAGTGCATCTGTCGGACCGTTGTTACATCCGGCGATGACGAAAACGGAGAGAAGAATTAGTATTAAGGAGAAATATTTATGATGCCAGGAAATCATAGTCGATATAATAAATTCGGCTTTCGCCTGAATCAAGATTCTTAACAGAGAGATAGATCATCTTTGTTGCCGGATTGTACTTATACTCGGGAATTTTTGTCCCAATAATTTCCGAAGAAACCTTTATGTTCTGGGCTTTTCTCTGCAGATCAATTGAGATAGTAAAATCTTTAACAATATCATTACTTGGATTAGAGACAGTTACAGCAACCCTGTTGTCGCTGCGAACTTCAACTCGCATTTCAACCTTATTCCGGCTTGACCACCAATCATACAGGTGTTTAGCATCAGTTATCCAGATATTCTCTTTTTCAATTTTATTCAGCAGTTCATTAAGCACACCCGCATTTTCCGGCAGGCACTGCAGATCCGTATGCAGTTTTATCACCATCATTCCCCCTTCAAATAATACACGCTGAACATCTTCCTCGTATGTGTAATACTGGAATTCAGGATTAACCAGGTTGTTATCGCGAATAACTTCATAATCATCGCGGGCTGTTTTCCCAACTGCAATTACAGATCCTTCCTTCATCAGAACGGTTTTGGGAACGCTCCTGTCGGAAACAGAATCGCTGTAAAGCATATAAAAACCATTGTCGACCATTGCTTTTATGGTCCGGTTATCATAAAATCCAAATGCGGTGCTGAGTCCGACCACATCCGCCTTTGAGATGGCCTTAATTTTGTCTCTTGCGCTTTTAATTTTTTCAAACTGTGCTTCGTAACTAAACAGTTTATTCACTGTATCGTTTACCGAATTCAGATATCCAATATCAACAATGGCGCCAAGCAAACCAAATCCCGCGAGTTTTTTTACCAGGTCAGGTTTGGTCTCAGCCAGAAGCGGTTCCATAAAAAATATGGGTTTAATTTTTTTTGCACTGAGAATGGGTAAAATATTTTCAATATTTTCCGGCTGATCGCTTAATATCGGAGTAACTATAGCGGCCGCCTGATACTCACCCGGCCAGTCCTTTATAACTGATATAGGGCGGTATAACAACCAGTTTACACAGTTAGTAACAAACCTGTCAAAAATTATATAATCTTCCTGGAAACCGATCATTGCACTTATCTCAAAACCCCACCAGATAAAACGGCCTTTACCGTATGTTCCGTAACTTATTCCGGCGCTCTTCTTCAGGCCTTCCATAACCAGGCCCTGTTCTACCCTGTAATTGAACCAGAAACTAACCTGGTTCGTCCTGGGTTCAAGCACTTCCATTTTGATAGGTAAATCCCAGGTTGCTATTTTCATCGGGAAACCTGCCGGAACCCCCGCGGTTACAGGGTAACCTCCGCGTATCGTAAGTATCTTATAAGGTTCATCCCTTGGGACTTCTTTTACGAATTTCATACCGAATACTTCAGAAAAGAACTCCCACCCTCTCCATTTTGCATTATTGGAATATGACGCAGTACCGCTGGTGGCAAGAACTGAACCGCCATCATCGATAAATTTTTTAATATTCGAAACTTCCCTGTCGCTTAATGATTTCGACCCCGGTAAAATGAGAAGTTTGTACTTAGTATGTCTGCCTCTTTCAAGATCGCTGTCCTGAAGAACATCGTATGTGATTTTTAAATTATCAAGCTGTCTTTTCCATTGGGTAACATTATCAGCAAGCCAGGTGCTGCCGTCGGCAAGAAGATTTTCGGTGTATCCGGAATACAGAATCCCGACTTTAGGGCCGTCATCCTTGAAATACTCTGAGAAGCCGGGCAAAGAAGAGAGGTCTCCAAAAAAATTAAAATTGCCGTATACGCCCTTCAGGACATAAAAGTAAGTCAGAACGGAAAGGAATAATAACACGATTCCTGATATGGTTAACCAGAAAACATTAACGTGCAATCCTTTTTTGTTGACTACCTCCACTTAACGGCTCCCTGAACCTTTTTTTCTTCTTTTGTGGAAACGTAGCCTTCAGTAGTATACTTCATAAATTTCTGCGGAGCACTTGCAGGAGAAGGGCCTGCTTTTGCGGCCTGCTGCGGCTTTGGTGCAGGGCCAGGTTGAGGCGCCTGCACAGGTTTCGGCGCTGCCTGCGGGGCCTGGGCTGCAACGGGCTGAGTTGACTGCTTTGCCACGAATATCGGCTCTGCCGGCGGCCTGTAAGAGGGTGCGGCCGGCCTTTCGAACGGCGCTGCAACTCTTGCCGGCGCACGTTGATTAACCTGCTCGTTGACTTGAGCCGCTGCAGTTTCCGGAGTAATAAGTTCAGCCTGAATAGTTGTAGGCTCCTGAACTTGTTGTACGACTCCCCTCTTCTCGCGTATTTTATACATAACATATGCACCCACCGCCAGAAAAAATGTACTTATGGTAGCCATTAAGATAATGGTTGCCAGAATTGGTATCAGTTCCATAATGTGGCCTTTAGTATAATCACGTTGAAGGGACTCCTATTCTCTCTAATTTACCCCACGTCATCTCGAATCCTAAAAACTCCTCGATGGTTGACATGGTTTTACAAATATCAATTGTTAAAATGAAGAACATTCTGTAAACTATTGCGTAAGGGACCAGCCTGAATTCTTCCTTCTCAACCGCAACACAATATACGGAAGAAGAAAGATCCAGTAACGCTAATGCGGCCCACCAGAAAAAAATCAAACTGGAAAAACCGTATATCAATGCGACCGCAATAAAAAAAATATTGCCGATTATATTCATTGTAGGCCAAATCAGGGCTTCGTAAAACATCGACCAAAGAACAAAAGTATCGCCAAAATTAATTGTAGGATTAATCAGGAGGGCTTTATGTTTCTTGATAGCCTGCAAAATTCCGCGAGTCCATCTGTAACGCTGTTTTAACAGTTGGTGTAAGATTTCCGGAGCTTCGGTATATGAAATGGCGCGCGGCTCATAATAAATTCTCCAGCCGTGGGCTAAAAGTTTGAGTGTAAGGTCAGCGTCTTCGGCAAAAGTATCGCTCGAATAATATCCGGCATCTTCAATTGCTTTCTTTCTGAAAAGCCCGATTGGCCCGGGGATGATGTTGACCAGTTTCATAAACGCCTGTGCTGCACGCGGCATATTCAAGCCGGTGATGTATTCAAGCGCCTGCAGATCCGTAAAAAATTTATGCCTGTTAAGCACTTTTACGTTGCCGGCAACTGCGCCAATTTCCGGATCGGAGAAATGACGGACGGCCATCCGGATCGAATCCTCGGAAAGCTGTGAATCACCATCCATACATAGAACAATTTCCGCTTTCGAGTAGCTTATACCGGCATTAAGAGCACGCGCCTTTCCGCCGTTCGGTTTATTGATTAATGAAACCTTCACGTCCGAGTAACGGCCCCTGCGAATGCCGACAAGAGTTTTTGCCACTCCTGCAGTATCGTCTTTGGAACCGTCATTCACAATAATGATTTCATAGTTTGAATAGTCTAGTTTTAATAATGATTCAATCGACTGGCGGATAACTTTCTCTTCATTATAAACGGGAACGATGATTGAAACAAAAGGATAAAAACCGTCCGTGTTGTTAAATGTATATTTTGTGATATACATATAAGACATAATTAATACGCCGAAATATCTGAAGAGAAGAACGGTCAGAAACAAAAACAATGAAACAAGAGTGGAATATTCAATGAGTGAGCTGATTGAAAGTACCGTTAAAGGAAGAGTCAACGCGATAATCCCGATCATAAGTCCCGAGACACCGCCAGACCATTGCATACGGCGGACGATTTTCTTCTTAGGATCGTCCTCGTGTGCTTTACTCGATTGCGTATTTTGAACGGTTATCGAGGTCTGTCTTATTTTTTGTTGTGAACTCATTTCCTTAAAAGATTATTATTACTATACTTAGCAACTTTTATGCCAATATAATAGTGGATATGTGACCTAAAAAACAAGAAGGAAATATATCGCTGTATCAATATGGGAGCTAATTGAGGGTTAGCGTCTCATTAAGAGACATTATTTGGATTTGGAAAATTCATCCAAAAGAGCCTCAACAAATAAATCCGCGACTATCTTCCCGCCCTCGGGCGTAAAATGAGTGTAATCCTTAGATGACAGAGGTGTCTTGGCGTTCACCCAATCAACCACTGAATTCTTTCCCCCCATTGCCTCGTACAGATTCCAGAAAGCCACACCCGTTTCTTCAGCAAGTTTTTCCTGTACTGAAATGAGTTTTTCTATTCCGGGCTCGCTTACAAAGCGTGTCCCTTTTTTTGAAGCTTTATCGCTCACTCCTATTATTACGATGCTTGTATTTGGTAATGCCGACTTGAGCTGGTTAATTGTTTTTTCCATTCTGTTCGCGTACCAGGAGTATTCAGAATGTTCAGGTGAAATTATATTAACGCCAAAACTCAGAAGAATGAGTTTGATATTCTGATATGAGTTAAAATCTTTAAGAATATTTACAGGAATCTCAGATATTCCGACGCCGGAATTACCGCGTATCGGCAGGTTATCAACGTAAACACCCTTATCGCCCTCAAAGCTTACACCATAAAACTCAACCGACGTGCATCCGTAGAACTCGAGTTTAACTGATTGAATCGGATACGAAGCCGGAATCTGAATCCTTTGAACTCCGGATCCGGAGGATAATTTTAGTGATTCAGTTTTACCATTGTTTATTGCATACCTGATATTACATAACGGACTTCCGTTCCGGTAAAACAAATATGCACGTGAATACGTTTTAACCCGCGAAAATCTTGTTTGTTCATACTTAACCCAGCTTCCTTCCTTCGGTCTGTAAACTGCGGCTCCGATTCCGTACTGCAGCCTCCCGGGATTCCGTTTAAATAGAGATGCGTCATCCCAGTCATCTGAAAATGTGACACTGGTAGAGACCCTCATTCCATAATCATCAACATTCATCGTCACAAAACCGACTCCGCTGCCGCCATATTTTTGCTGAAGATTAAGCCGTATGTCTTCTGTAATGATGTCCCCCAAAATTATAGAATCGCCCCAGTGTGCGACTCTTACCTTTTTCTGTTTTGACTGTTTCAGCGCTTCAAAAAAGTACTTAAGCTGTTCGGTATTGCCGGTAATCGGTATTTTTTTTCCCTGTATTACTGCTTCATAAGCAGCAATAGTGAGGTTCCTGTTGTGTGTAAACCCGAAAGACAAGAAAGCACATAATACAAGGACCAGACCCTTGCCGAACCTATTTTTCATAAAAAACATAAAGAATGATTGCCACAATAATGATGATTATTTTATTAAAATAATTGAAATCTTGATTATACAAAATACCCAAAATTAACCGGGTCAGGGACTGATTTCGCTCTCCGCAAACCTGCTCAGAAAATATTCCAGTACGCGATCAGATAACCGGTAAAATACTGATAACTTCCGTTATATCTGTAGGTACCGCCGTAACTTCCTCTCGCCGAAAGGAAAAAAGTCTCAAAAGGCTGGTAGATGACTGATGCGCCAAATTCCCTGATGAAGAAATCGCTCGCAGGCACATACCCGAGTTTAGCGCTCAGAGTATAAGTCAGAGTAGAATCGTACTTTTCCTCCCACTCGGCCCATATCGCGTGACCGGAGAAATCAAGGGGGGAATAATAATAATTTGAATGCCTCGTATAGGCTGTTGAAAGATACTCATACCCTCCGACAATATTATATTCAAATTTCCTGCCGATCCTGAACTGAATATCCTGCCCGGTGTTCCCGTCATTTAAATTAATGATATTATACGTCATCGAGGCATAAAGATTATTTTTGGTCCTGAAATTCCCGCCGAAACGGTAATAATTGGCAGTAATATTTTGGAAACCAAGCTGATAAGAAAAAAGAATCACTGCAGCATCCGTGTTCTCATATGTCGCACTGATACTGTTATTTTTATCAAAATAGTATTTTGTCCCGAGATCAAATATTTTCCTGATCCTCACATCTCTGTAGTTCAGGTTTCCGAGTCCGCCATTGATATACAATTTGTTATTGAAATTAAATAACAGGTTCCCCTTGAGGGCAGTATAATATCTTGTGAGCGCGGCCGTGCTTCCGGAAGAACTTGTTGTCGCGGGAGTAGAGACGACCGTACGGTTGAAAGTCGCGCCGATCGACATAAAACTAAAAATTCCAGCTTCGAGCTGTCCGCCCATACTGTAATACTTTAGGTTCTGATTATCCGCGTAGGAATTGAACACCGGATTCAGGCGGATGAATGTTGGGATTTTCATTGATAGCAAGTCATCCAGAGAGGAAGTTGGAAGCCAGCCAATACGGAGTTTAACCAACCTTGCTTTGTTAGTATCCACAGTTTCTGACAATAGCTTTTCATATACAGCCCTTGCGCTGTCATACTCCTTTAGTGTTTCATAAGTTTCACCAAGGAAAAATTTCGCGTCAAAACTGGTACTGTCTTCTTCAATCAATCTGATAAATTCATCACGTGCTTTAGTACTGTCCCCGACCCACAAATAATTCTTAGCACGAAGTATCGCGATATCAAGGTCGTATTCCTGTTCAAGTAAACGGTCGTAAACAGAAATCGCGGTTGTATAATTTTTTGCGCAGGAATTCACATCCGCATACTCGATCCACTCAAATCTGGACGGGCTCTTTAACTTAGTAAAATACTCATCATATTTCACCACGGCGTCAGGACATTGCTGTGCGACCGCAAGGTTACGCGCTTCCTCGAGAATTTTGAAATTCTTTCTGTCTTCCTCAAGTTCCAGGATAGCGTCGTAATAATTTTGTACTGTCTCTATCTCTTTTGCATTAGGATCAATCTTCCTTGCTTTCTCAATATAGGCCAGTGCGTCAGTAAAATTTCTCTCCTTAATTAAAAGGTTAGCGTACGCAGCGATTGCCTCAATACTATTCGGGCGCTGCTGAAGATAATCTTCAAGAAGGCCCTTGGCAAGCGCCAGGTCAGTTGTCGTCCAGACCGCAACGAGCGCGCGGAGAAGTTTATAATCAAGGTTAGCCGGATCATTTTTAAGCAGGATATTCAGCTGGTCAATAGAGGACTCGAACTGCTGGTTAAACGCGGTATACTTGGCAAGCATAAATCTTGCGTCATCATTGCCCTGTGCAGTATTAACAGAAAAAAACTTATTAAGCACTTCAATGGCAGAATCAAAATCCATAATTTTGGCATAGAGTTCGGCAAGCCTCATCGCGTATACTTTATTGGAATTATCGGAATCAAACAGAGCCCTGTATTTCTCGCCTTCCACCTTGGCAATACTATCACGCTGCTCGTTAACATAATTCCACAGATTATCAAATCTTTCCGTACCGGACTGTTCCGCTGAAAGAATCTGCAATCGCTGATAAGCTTCTTCAAATCTTGCAACTTTAATAAGCGCTTCAATTAATGCATAACCTTTGCTGGTATCGCCGGGACTCGCGTTTGCCTCGCGTAACATCTTGTCGATATAATACTCCGGTGCCTGCTGCTCTGTATTAGCTTTTTTGTAGTCTATGGTCGTATCAACGTAAGTATAAATATATGGCCGGTTCTGTGCCTGCTCCAGCCCTTCCTGCGCATCGCGGTAAAAAGGTCTGAAGCTAAGAGCAGTTGTAAAGGCTTCGATGGCAATTTTCTTCTTCCCAAGCCACATTGTGAAATAACCGTAACGGCTCCACAGCCGATGGTCTTTGGGGAATTTTTCAACGTATTTTTTTAATATCTTTTCCCCTTTTTCAATGTGGTTATTTCTTGCAAGGATTTCCGTATAACGGATAACTTCATCAGAGGACGGATCTTCGCGTTTGATATACTCATCATACCATCTCTCGGCTTCTGCCCATTCCCCTAAATTCTTATGTGACTTCCCTATCTCAAGATAGTTCAGAGGAACATCAGGATTAATTGCAATTTCGCGTTTATGTCCCGATATTTTTTTTCTGAGCAGAGCATACCACGTATCTGTAACTCTTCCGAGGTCCGCGCTTATCTGTCCGTTCCGTGGGTCTAGTTTAAGGGCATTGCGCAAGTCGAAGACCGAATATTCATACTGCTCTCTTTTTTCGTAACAGAGCCCGCGAAGATGCAGTCCGTCGGCTTTATTCGGCCTTGCAGCAATATACTTATTAAGAAGATCGATCGCCTCGCCGTAACGCCCAAGTTTCATCTGTTTCTGGGCTTCAGCTTTAAGGGCATCAGCATTTAACTGTCCGAAAACAGCGATCGATAAAGAGAAGAAAAAAACCAGCAGCTTCATTAAGGAGTTTACGCTTCAGCCAATCTGTTCGTCTTCGAGAATTTCGTTCAGAATGCTCTCGGCATTAACCGTCTGGTCATTCACTTCGTATGTGAATGCATATAAATACTGCATAACACGGTTAACGTACGTTGGATCACTATTTGGCAGATTGGCTTTCATTTTAGATACAAGAATATTCAGGGACCTGTCATCACCTTTTCCCATAAGTACCAATATCTTATCACTCACAACGCAGATCTTGTCCTTCTTGTCTGTTGAAAGGCGGACAGAGTTTTGCAGTTGGGCGATATTAATAATATTCTGACTGGAGGCAATAGGATCAAGCTTCATAGAAATAAGGCTGAAGGCCTGACCTGTACTTTTAAAGAGTGCAATCTGATTATTTAAAATCAGAGTAAATTCATTAAGATCGTAAACATTCGGGAAAGCAAACTGCTGAGGTGAGCTTTCCACATTCGTAAGAGGTTTGTATTTCGAAGAAGTTGATCTGCTGGAAATACTTGGCTGCTGATAGTTCTGCTGCGCCGGAGCAGGCGGCGGCGGTTCCGGAGCGGCCTCCGCAGATTTATCCCCTTCGAACATAAATTTAACACCTTTATAGGGTTCGATCATATAGTCTGAATAATACTGGCCTTCTGTGTGCCCGATATTTGGGGTAATAGTCGCCCTGCCTCCCTGCTGTCCTTCTTCGGTTTTCTTCTGGAGATAGACAATCGCGGTGGAGTATTGGGCCATACTGTCTACAATAAGCTGCGCAAAGGATGTGGCCGGTTCCGAAAGTACGAAGAAACTTGTTACGTTTTTGTCCTCTATGCTTTCAAGTGTAGATAAAAAAGTCTGCTGCAATAACCCTACGTTCTCAAAACTTACGAAAGGCGTAAGTTCATCAAAAACCAGCCTGTCAGGATGGTACTGCTCTACAACTGTAACTATATCATTCAGATACTCAACCAGGAAATCATCTGGATTATCTGAATCATACATTTCTGCGGGAGGAGCCACACGCACAACAATAACCAGATTCTGGTTCATAGCTGACTGAAGATCGAAATCGATAGAGGATGCGTGAATAAGAAGATCTTTCGGACGCATATTCGTAAAATAAAGACATACCTCTTTAGATTTTACACCTTCCATAGCATACTGAAGACTGATAAGTGTTCTTCCGGACTTGCGGGGTCCGATCAGCAGATAGGTTCCGCCTTTGTAAAATCCACCCCACGCTTTATCAACGAGGGAGAGACCGGTACGAACTAAATTTGGTTTTCTTTTCATTTTCTATCTAAAACTGTAAATAACACCATTAATGTAGCAACTATCATACCAAAAAATCGTTAAATATAATAGTAAATATAAACTATTTTTAAACAAGATATACACACAGCAGTTTCGATTTGAGACGATTGAAATAAAATTAGTTTCATTTTGGTACACACAAATTAAAAGGTTAGAACATTCCTATAAGATACACAAGTAAAGGAAATATGTAACTTAAGATGATGAAATAGGTTATCTATTTCCCAAAATACCAAAAACAAATAAAGCAGTGGCTGTGGTGACTATTGTCGGTTCGTTTGTCAGATAATCATTCCTATCGTCGTAATATTTTACTTCCGGGGAATTGAATTTTTCCTGAGAAACATTATCACGGCTAATATTATAATTCTTCAACAGGTCTTCTGTCACAGGCCCTGCAGCGATACCGCCGGGGAGTTTCTCCCCTTTTATATACGTGACCTGGGAGTGGAAATTTTTAGTATAACTTTTCCCGATTCCGTGGATGAAGGACAACCCCCACGGATTTCTGCCAAGAATATAATCGAACTGAAGTTGCGCGAGTGAGTCGTAATCACTTCTCCCGGTCAGCCTCTTAAAAAGGATATTATTTAAGGCAACGCCAAAGAGTAAATTGGTGGTGCCCCATGTATATGCTCCTATATCCCTGTAAACAGTTTTTTCCTTTAGATCATTCCAGTTCTTCAGGTTATTTTCAATAAAAGTAGTAAAAAAAGGATCAATCGATGCAAGCCGGTAGTGTGCAATCGAATTAATGTCTCCCCAACTCCACCAATAATCCGGCCCCGCGATTGAAGCAAATTTTTTGGAGTCCTCGAGATAGGAGTTATCAGACGTTGCTTTGTAAAGTTCAAATGCGCCGAGCGCCAGCTTGCCCTGGAATCTCAGATCCTGATACATCCCCGATGGTGATTTGTCCAGATCGGGAGCGGAATCTTTCAGATTATAGATACCACGGGCAGCAGAGATAAGTTGATCAGAGAAATCAGCATCATAGAACTTATCTCGCCATATACGCGCTCCTATCGCGAGAGCAGCAGAGTAAATCCCGATAATATTCTTTCCCATCCCGCTGAACGCCGGCCGATCGTACTTTAGCGGATCATTTTCCGGGAGCCTCCAGCCGACCTCGTGGTCTCTGAGGTCCTGCACCTGAGTTATCAGCGCTCCGGGTTTATAGTTACATCTCAGCAGCCAATCAAGACCTACCCTTGCCTCTTCAAGAATATCAGGCGCGCCGCTATTATCTCTATCCTGAGAAAAAGATTCAGGAGAGAACTCATACGCAAATAATAGCATATAAGTGGTAAAGGCGGTAGTGTTAGTGAATTTAATATAATCTCCTGCGTCGTGCCATCCCCCCGTAACATCAACCTTACCGGAAAGACTGTCGCCTACTATATAAGGAGAATCAAAGAGATGGCATACTTCGTGCAGATAAGGGTTCGTCGGGCCGCATCTCTGTACCCTCAGATAATCAAGCAGTTCCGAATTATATCCGGAATATATCTTCTCGCCAATTGAGAACGGCAGTGATTTATGGTTTTTTACCTGCAATAGATATTCGCCGGGCGAAACAACTCCGGAAAAGTCAACTTCGTAATTGTAACCGAATTTTCCCCATTCACCGCGGGAGTTTAGCAGAGTACCGGTGAATACTTTCTCTTTCCCCTGCGCGCTCAGAACATAGTACTCTACTCCGTCCAGCTTCCCGGCTGAAAATACTATACCGGTCTTTATTCCATCAGGTTTAAAGCCCAGTTGATTTACTCTGATATATACTTCAGACGCTCCGGGTGAAGTGCATCCTGTATTGACTGATCCGGCAACCATTAGAATTAATAATATAATAATCCGCAATATATTTCTTCTATTTACTGTAGGCTTAACC
>CAIMOS010000346.1 GCA_903843135.1 uncultured Ignavibacteriales bacterium
CTGATGTCCGGGATACTGACTCCTGTTTCAGGATCGATCCTGATAGACGGACTTAATGTTCATTCCACCGCGCCGGAAATAATTAAGAAGAGTATCGGAAAATCGGCTTTTGTGTTCGAGAGGCTGGGGTTGATCTCCAATCTTAATGTCCGGGAAAACCTTCTTTTGCCGTACAATTATGTTTTTCCCGAAATGCCTCACGAGGAGAAATTATCCGTCATAAATACCTATTTTGAAAAGTTCAGAATACCTGCAGGGCTTCTCGAGGAGAGGCCTGCCAAACTGAACTCGCAGGTATACAAACTTTCTGTTCTGATAAGGTCATTTATCATTAAACCCAGGGTGATCCTTTATGATATGCCCTTCACCGACCTGGAAATGAACGCAAAAAAGGTCCTGATCGATGAGATTTCGGAGATACGGTCCCGTGAAGAATCACTGCAGATATTTTATTCCAACACAGATGTAATGTTTGATCGTGCGGATAAGGGACTCGTGATGCAGGATGGCCAGTTTATTAATGAAGGGCCGTGGGACGAGTTATTTATGAGTGATGACCCGCAAATTAGAAAAATTATTACGAATTATTTATCTATAGGTTTAAATGAAACTGAGATATAAATACCCCGAACGTACCGTAGGAATATTCGTCCTGATCGCTTTCCTAATTCTGGTATTTGCGATTGTTACGGTTATGATTGACAAACGCATATTTGAATCCAAAGTTTATTATACCGCAAAGTTTTTTGAGGCAAACGGACTTACTTCAAATTTGCCTGTCTTTTTTAAGGGATTCCAGATCGGGCGTATTACCGAATTTAGTCTTGATGAGGATAATAACATCAAGGCCACCATTGAAGTATTTAAGGAGTATAAGCACGTCATCGTTAAAAATTCGGCGCTTTATAAAGCTATAAACCCTGTTACATCAGCCTGCATTATTGAGTTCCTTCAGGGAGTTGGGGAAAAATCAGTGCTTCCCGAGGGGAGTACGATTTACTCTATTGCCACGCCCGAAGGACAAAGGCTGCTTGCGCAGAATAAAATTGTTAAATCCGGAGATTTGCTCTCTTCATTAATTTTTAACCTGGAAAGGCTTTCTGAAAATCTGAACCGGGATAAAAATTATGACGCCGGTGCACTTATGAGGACGCTTGTTAACATCGCCGATGCATCAGAAAAAATGAATCTGCTACTTGATGATGTTCAGACGATTACCAGGAACCTGCAGAGCGACAATAACCCTGGAGCGGGAGCTACGTTCCGCCTGATCAATAATCTGGCCGACCTTTCGGATAAAGCCCTGGGAGCAGAACAGAGCCTGAAGCGTATAATGAACAGGACAGACACCCTGCTGGCTGTATACAGCAAACCCGACAGCCTCGCAATAAAAATGCTGGATCCGTCCGGGGAAGTTGTAATTAAACCGCTGCGTACATTATTGAAGGGCACGCAGGAACTTTTGCCGGAAATTCAGGACCTTGCAAAATTTGTCACTTCCCAGAAGGGCGATATATTGTTTCTTATGAAAGAATTGCGGACTACTCTGGAAGAGATGAAATATACTTTTGAAACGATTAACAATTCCGGACTTATGGGGGGCGGCCCGGTAACAATGCACCCGGATTCGGTTAAAACTGTACCGAAGAAGTAACACCTATATAACCGGCGGTGCACTGAACCGGATCAGTTTCCGGAAGTATAGTATTTTACTTTTTCTATGAACTCCGAGCTATCGATCGGTTTAGGAATATAATCGCTGGCTCCTGCCTCGATACATTTTTCCCGGTCGCCTTTCATTGCAAAGGCGGTAAGGGCGATTATTGGAACATCCTTGTATTCCGGCAGCTGTCGGATCCTTTCGGTGGCCTCAAAACCATTCATTACGGGCATTTGCATATCCATAAGGATAAGATCGAATTTTTGTTGGTTC
>CAIMOS010000347.1 GCA_903843135.1 uncultured Ignavibacteriales bacterium
ATGCAAAATCAAATTAATTGAGCCATCAGAAATAGCGCTTAAACGAGCTGCGTTGCATGTAAACAAATATTATCCCTTAATGGGTATCTCAACTATAAAAAAGGAATTTGATTTGTTGTCTGATGCAGATTTGGATAATAGTGAAAATCTAACCAAGATTCATCTTTTTTCAAACATTTTAGATATTGAGCTTTTTTCACTAACTCATTTAATCAAAAAAATCGTATCCAATTATTTGGGGCAAAACATCTTCATATGTGCTAGTCCCTTTATAAGTGTAACCCGCACGTCGCGACTAGATGCATTTGAGGAATATTTTTACAAGTATCATGATTTTAAGGAGATAAATAGGGTTGACCAAAGAGCCGGGGAATGGATAAACGGATGGAGTAGGGTGCTTAGGATATTTATGGTTACTTTATAAATAGACTTTCATCTTATCGCTGTTGGATATATTGACAAAAAAATAGTAGCTATTCTTTATTATGTGGTGTAATAAAGAGTGCTGAATACAAATGAGTCATATTTAGCAAAAATGATAAAGGGATTGATTAAGTGCAGAGCCTTCAGGTTAAGATAATCATATGGTAAGCTATCAATTTAAATTATCGCAGTATTGATGGAACCCCTACGTTCTGCAATATTAATTTTACCTATAATGAATTTTAGTGTTAACCAATTAAACTTATAATTAGAATTACATGAACAAAGATGAAAAATTGCTAACCCATCCCTTTTTGATCTTACCTACATTTTCCAAATATATTTGCTATATTTTATGTATCATTTCATCAAAAACAATCGAAGATTACAATGTTTTCAAAGGCGCTTGAGAGTGTAAGGATGTCTCCTATCGTGAGCATAAGCGAGGAAGTAAGGAGACGGTCAAAATCCTTTAAGGAAGAAACCGGAAAAGACTTTCTGCTTTTTCAGCGGGGAGAAGTTGATTTCGCCACACCACAGTATATCAAAGACGCGGCAATCAAAGGACTTGAACTTGGATTAACCAAGTATCCTAAGTCAGGCGGTGAATCTTATTTCAAAGAAGCCGTTGTTCAGAAACTTTCCTGCTACAACAATGTTCAGGGATTAATCCCCGAAAACATTATTGCAACATACGGCGGACAGGAGGGCCTTGAACTTACTTTCAAACTGTTTGACGGGAAAAAGGGAGCCGGCTTTGCTCCCTGCTGGAGCTGTGTCCTGGAAAACTTTGTGCCTTATTGCGATATCAATTTTATAGAAGTGCCTTTGGCCCAAGATTTCAGCATCGATTATAAGATCCTAGAAAAAATAATGGGCGGGATTTCATTTTTCTACCTCAATAATCCGCAGAATCCGTCAGGCAAACTTTTTACTGAAGAAGAAATTCTGAAAATTGCCGGACTTTGTGAAAAATATGATGTATTTCTTATTACGGATGAAAGTTATGAGTCAATTGTTTATGACGGCGAAAGAGCTTTCAGCGCGCTTTCCCTTCCGTATAAGAATATCATTAGTGTATACACTCTTTCAAAAACTTATTCAATGACAGGGTGGAGGATTGGCTATATAGCCACCAGGAATGAAGCGATTCCCAAACTGATACTGCTGGGCAACTATACACAAACAGCGGGAGTCACAACTTTCATTCAGTACGCTGCAGCGGAAGCGCTGAATAATAAGGAGGAAAGTGAAAAGGCGATCAGTTCGATGGTAGGTGAGTATAAGCTGAGAAGAGATGCACTATACAAGGTCCTGAAGAGTGTGCCGGGTTTAAGCGTGTATATGCCGCACGCCGGATTTTATTTCTTCCCCGATTTTTCTGAATTGATTCCGGACGGTTTGGATGAAAAAGCACGGGGTATGTATGCGTATCAGAAAATGATGGAAGCAGGGATAGCCACGGTCTATGGCCGCTGCTTTGGCAAGTACTTTGATAATAATGTACGCTTCTCTTTTTCGGCTACAAATTTATCAGTGATCAAAGATGCCGGAGAGCGGTTATCGGGATTATTTAAGTGAAAGATGGGTATCCGGCTCGTTCCGTTCCGCAGTACCCGCGAGTCCGTAAATATAAATGTGTAAATGGGGGAGGAACAATTACAGGTGTTCCTTAAGTTGGTCAGCAAAACAAATAGCAAAGTGACCAATAACAACAGACCAGTTTCTAACAGGCATAGACCATTTTTTAGATAAATCTCTGTAAGCAAGGAAGAGAGCTTTTTTTAAGAGCATCATCATTCGGCAAAATAGATTTAGATTTAGTAACTTTTCTAAATTGACGATGTAAAGCTTCCCCCGCGTTTGTGTATGTCAAAGGGGTTACTTCTATTGATGAAACTCCTAAATATTACATCTGCGATAATAAACCAATATCCTCAAAAAATCATATACATTCTTAAGCAAGATATAGGATTATTGTCTTACTATACCGCAGAGGTTGGTGATAGTCTGCCGGTGGAGAGTTCGTGACCACAATTAATAGCGTGCTTCAATATTAAGTTAATACAATCCGGCCTTACGCGAAATTATAAGAATATTTTACCTTAAGCACCTGGAGGATATTGTTCAGAAAAGATTCAGCATCCTTCAATTGCATTTCTGCGTCTGAAGCATCCGCAAAATAGAAGTCAAGGTAATCACTGTCATTGCGGTTCTTAAATGCCGAGGCCAGTATTTTACCAAATTCCAAATCAATAACTCCTGTTTTTATAAACTGTTCAGAGAACTGATGTATCACTCCTGAATGTTTTTTAGTTATCACTCCCGAAGCGCCTAATAATGCTCTGGCTGCGTGAAATATCGCATAATATGATGCGCTGACGGAAGAATTAAAAAGATTATTTTCAAAATTCAAGCGGGAATTTTTCAATTCATCTTTCGCTTTCATAATCCGGTAATGAACAATTTCTTCTGTTTTAGTCATACAACAGCTATTCCGTCCTGTTCAATATTGACAAAAAGATCCATTGTATCTTTCCAGTTATTATAAAAATCTTCGCTTTTGATTATTATAGAAAAAAGAATCCCATAATTCAAAAGATATTTTGCGGAAATGTCGGACGCCATCCTGTTTTGTGTTTTAAATCCGGAGTCTGTCAGTAACACTAAAATATCAACATCCGATTCATCAGAGTAATCGCCGCGCGAATAGGAACCATATAAAACAACTTTCCTTAATTTGTTGCCGAAAAGCTGTTTGAGGTCCTCCAGCAGCAGGTTAAGAACAGGAGCAATTTTAACCGGAATTTCTTTTGTTTCCATCACACGGAATTTTAGTTTTTGTTAAAAATAATGGAAATATAATCATATTTGTTCTAATATAAATTAATTAGCGTGCCTGCCGGGCCGCTCAACAATGCTCAAATCGGTGGGTTCTCTTTATAAGTTAACTCCGCCGACTATTTATTCTTCAGGGAAATCAACTTGGAGATAGTTGAAAACCTGTTTGACAAAATGCCTGCAATCGTTGAATGCTTCGTGTATCTGTTCCGCATTAATCGCGCTTGAAGGTATCAGGCCTGACTCAAACGCTTTCTTTCGAACAAAAGCCGTGCTGTATATTGAGAGCATTAGCTCCGGAAATACTTTCCCCGTATAGACATATTTCGCTCCGAACCAATTAATACGGCTTTGCAGCCCCGCGGGGGTGAATCCTTCCTTAATTGCCAGCGCCTGAACAGAATGGTGAATCGCCATATATATTCTGTCGGCTGCTGCTTCCAATAGTTTATTTTCAATGCAAAACCGGGCATCGTTGACTGCCTCAATGCATTTTTCTATTGTGCGCCTATTTATTTGCCGGTTCAATGCCTGCATACCTACCCTGTTTAATTTAACTACTTACAATCATCCTGTTTTGATTTAATCAGCCGCTCTACCGCGAAGCCGGTTTTGCGAAGGTGTTCCACCGCGCGGTTGTAAAGCTCCGGATCCATCTGCGGGGTGCGGGAAAGTATCCACGCGTATTTGCGGCTTGGCATTCCGATTAACGCATAACTGTAATTAACCGAGTCGAGATCGATTATCCAGTAATCTCCTTTGAACGGCCAGAAAAACTGGACTTTAAGTTTTGCGTTATTGCTGTTTTCGACTACGAACGCTTTTCCTTCTGCTTTACTGATCTTATTATCGGCAGTATCTTTGCAGGTATTAAGAACGCTGATCGTTTCGTTATCTATAATAGCATATTCAGCGGTTGTGCAGGTGCAGTTTGCCTGCCTGTCGAAAGGGAGGCGGGCGATTTCATACCATTTGCCGACATACCTGTTTACATCGACTTTGCTTACTGTTTCGAGCGGCGGGTAATTTGTGGAGGAACATCCCGCGAATAAAAAAGCGATAGCGGAAAGAAAATATTTTTTCATTTAACTGTTTGGATTAGTTGCAAAAACTGTTAATTCGGTGATAAAACCTCTGTCTTCCATTTTGAGGGCGGCGATAATCGCGTGAGCTATGTCTCCGGCGATAAGCTTTGTGGGATTATGCTCTTTTTTCGCTGATCCGGAGTTCACGAAAAATTCTGTTTGCACTTCGCTGGGATTTATCAGCATCACACGGATATTGTATCTTCGGAGTTCCGCGCGCCAGCATTCTGTCATTCCCCTCAGCGCGAATTTCGAAGCTACATACGCGGTGCCTCCTTCAAATCCGCGTGTCGCAGCAGTTGACGCTATATTAATGATATTCCCTGATTTCTGATTAATAAAAATCTTAGATGCTTCACGCGCCATAAGCATCGCGCCGGTTACGTTCGCCTGCATCATCGCGCTGAACTTTCCGGTATCAACCTGAGGAAGTTTTTCAAAGTATCCGTACGCCGCATTGTTAATAAGAATATCTATCTGCGGATGCTTCCCGGCAATCTTTTCATAAAAGCTTAGAACTTCTTTCTCGTCAGAGACATCAAACTGATATCCTTCAAATCCGTATTTATCACAGTTAAGTTTCAGCCGTTCTGGATTGCGGCCCGTGATGATTACGTTCGCTTCATTTTCTTTAAGAGCTATGGCGGCTGCAAGGCCTATACCGGACGTCCCGCCGGTTACGATAGCTGTTTTGTTTTTCAGGTTCATTTTCTGTTGCTTCCGGTTATCGTTATTTAGTTAAAATCGAAATACTATTTTGACTTTGAGCCCTATCGGTATCGCGGGAGAAAAGTTCTCGCAAAGACGTAGAGCCTCAAAGAGGTGTAAATTACTTTCACACAAAGACGTAAAGTAGCAAATAAGAGTTATTCTTTCAAAAATGCGTCAATCATCGGCGACAGTGTGCTGAGTTCATTCCCGACAAAGATATGGCCAATGTAACTGTCTGATATATGCAGCTTTGCGTTAATCAGTTTTGCCAGTTCAACTGCCGGGCCGTGATAAACGAGATTATCCGTGCTTGCCACAATCACAAAAACATTTGCTTTGATCTTCGGCGCGAATTCTTCCGGCTTGCCGCCGTTGTAAATATCGTGCTTAATCATCGCTTTCACCTGCGATTTATAATTGTCCGGAGTGAAAGTCGGGGCATTGATCTTTCTGTGGCTGTTATAATATTCCTCTAAATTTTCCCGCGGGGTTTTCTCGTTTCGATATTTATGTGTATATGCAAAGAGATGCATTACCTGGTTCGGCGCCCTCATCGCTTCTTCGGGAGGCAGGCCGCACCTTTCCGCCATTTCAATCATATCAACCTGGTTTCTCCAGATCACAAGATCGGTTAAACTCGGCCTTGGTGTGCCAACGTAAGGGACCGCCTTTTTCATAAAGCCGGGATATGAAGCGAGCCATTCGAAAGTCTGCATACCGCCCATACTTCCGCCGATAACAGCGTGGATCTTCCTGATACCTAAAAATTTGGTCAGAAGAATGTATTGTGAATTGACCATATCTTTTACAGAGATGTCCGGAAATTTTTCTCCCGCAGGCAATTTTGTGTTTGACGGCGATGAAGAAAATCCGTCGGACAGGGCATCAAGCCCGATGACACAATAATCAGCGGTATCAACAATCCTCCCTTTTCCCAAAAGCCCTTTTAAATTTTCAGAACTTCCCGCAAACCACGTGGGATAAATGACGATGTTGGAACTGTCTGCATTAGCTTTGCCCCAAACGCGGTAAGCAACAATACAGTTCTTTATAACTCCGCCGCCGGTTAGTTTCAGGTTCCCGATATTCTGTGTGCGAAGATCATTCTGCGCCGGGAGCGAGATGATAAATAGAAGAATGAGAAGCGGCAGTTTTTTTAGCATAATAGATCCTTAAGAATTTTTAAAGTGTTCGAGGTCTTTTTTGTTTGCTCGTGCAATCAGCATTTCGGCAATCAGCAATATCAATGCCAGCAAAACAAAATATTTCCATAACTCAGTTCCAAACCTCAGACTGCCCAGCGCGGCAGAGATGTTATCGTTCCAGCCGATCTCATAGAGATTCCCTTTGAAATTGATTTTCGCGAGATAATCCTTGATTTCCTGTCCGGTGAGATATTCCGGCACAGATTCCCTCGTGTCGCAGTTAACCGGAACCGCCCTGAAAATGCCGGACGCGTTTTTGAAAAAATAATTTGATAATACATTTGTCGCGGTATAACTGTAACTGATCTGTCCGCTTTCCGAATTTATCGTGATTTTTTCTTCCGGCTGATTCGCCCTTGCGAGCGAAATATATTTTGTTGAAATGTTATTCAGTATCAGCGGGCTCCCGGCAATTATCTGTTCTTCACGTTCCGATGAAGAAAGGAACAGAACCGATTTATATATCAGAGGGGCGAAAATGCTTTTATACGGGAGATCAGATGCTTCCGGTACCGGGGTAACGGAGAAAAGCAGCGCGTGGCCTTTACCGTACTTATATTCCGAAAGGAAAAACGATCCGTCGTTAAGCCTGATCACCGGGTAACCTGATGAGGAACTGATCTTAAGATATGTGTTAATCACCGGTGATTCAATTTTGCTTTTCTCTTTTGACACAAATAATCCGGCGAGCACCGGATGAAGCAGATCGACAGTGCCGAATTCGGCTGATGTTGATGTCACATTTCCGGCATCTCTGAGAGGAGCGATTGCGGAGAACAA
>CAIMOS010000348.1 GCA_903843135.1 uncultured Ignavibacteriales bacterium
ACGATGGACACCCTTGCCTTTGACTTGCGATTCCCACTACCATGCTCGCAGAGGACTTTCACCTCCGAGTTAATGAATATGCCGGGCGCACTAAAAAAAAGCCCCCCGGTATCCGGAGAGCTTTCGTTTATCAGTAATTAAATATTCTTATTCCGGGATCTCAATACCCACAAACCTTGCCGTGCCTTTGCTGTCAACAACTTCAAGAAGCACTGCGTTACCTTTGTTCTTATCGAGTATTGACTTAAGCTCATCAACGTTCTTTATTTCCTTCTTTGCCGCTTTTGTAATTACAAGCCCGGTTCCAAGGCCTTGTGTCTGTGCTTTTCCAAAAGTTTCAACTGAAGATATCATAACGCCGTTATCAAGTTTATACGTTTCCTTTTCGCGCTGGGTCATATTTTTTACCGTAAGCCCGATGTTGTCAAACTTCACTGTGCCGGAAGAACTTTCACTCCTGCTGTCGGATTCATCATTCTGAGCAGTTGTCACTTCTTCTTTTTCGTTCTTTGGTTTAAGCGTTACGGTTTTTTCAATGTTCTTTCCGTCACGCCAGATTGAAAGTTTAACTTTTGTACCGGCTGATTTAGAGGCAACATAACTTTGCAGCTGGTTTGGTTTATCAACCTGCAAACCGTCAATTTCGAGTATAACATCGCCGCGTTTAACGTCCGCCTGCTTTGCCGCTCCGTCATCAACGAGCCCTTCAACTATAACTCCAGTTGGTTTATCGAGGCCGAGAGATTTCGCCAGAGAAGCATCTACTTCGCGGATCTGAACGCCGATATAACCGCGGCTGATCTTGCCGTGCGCTATAAGGTCTTTTGCTACTGAACGCGCAAGATTGATCGGAATTGCGAAACCGTAACCTATATAAGTTCCTGAACGGGTAGCGATTGCCGTGTTGATGCCGATTACCGCGCCGGACAGGTCAACAAGCGCGCCGCCGCTGTTTCCCGGATTGATCGCCGCGTCAGTCTGAATAAAATTCTCAACTCCGTAGCTGTCCTGGATAAGATTCAGCTGCCCTCTGTTCAGAGCGCTGATAATTCCCGCAGTTACCGTGGATGCCAGGGAGAGCGGATTGCCGATTGCCATTACCCACTGGCCGACTTTCAGTTTATCCGAGTCACCGAGATACGCCGCCGGCAGTGTGCCTGAATTAATTTTGATTACCGCGAGGTCTGTCAGCGGATCTGTCCCTATGACCTTGCCGTCAAATTTTCTTTTATCGTAAAGCTGCACGGAAATCTGAGTGGCATTTTCCACAACGTGATTATTAGTAAGTATATATCCGTCCTCACTTATGATAATTCCGCTTCCCGATCCCTGCTGTTCTTTCGGCATCTGGAAATCTTTGAACGGGAAGAAAAACAGGTCCTGGTGAGGATCATTTTCCGATTTTGATACTACAGAGATCTGTACAATGGACGGAGTAACTTTTTCTGCCACTTCAATAAATGACTGACTGAAGGATGTAGCATCCGCATTGAGGTTGACGGGAGGAGTTTTTGCCCCGAGATTAATCCCGGCAAATCCGGGCCTGATCCAGCCAAATCCCGATACGAGGACTGCTCCTAATATTATACCAACCGCGACGAGCGAAAATGCGCCAATAAGCTTTTTTGCTTTCATAACTATACCTGACTTTAATTAATGTTTATAAGGAACAGTAAAAAGTGTTATAAAGGTCCTAAAAATTGTGTAATGAATTCAGCCCCTTAAACGAGCTGACGTGATACTTTAAATAATTTTCAAAATGAAACAATAAGTTCTGAATATTCCTGTGGTTGTAAACAACCGCTTTCTTTCCATACTTTAGACAATCCAGGAGGTAAAAAAGTTCCCTTTCAAACGGCACAAAACTCAAATGTTTTTTACCGCAGTCCATACATATCATCCCCTTTGAATAGTCCATCCCGGCAGTGTTGTCCTGATGCAGTTCATTGCCGCAGTCCGAACAGGCCCTGATCTGGATCTCATACCCAATTTCCTCGATAAAAAACATCATATACCTCGCAAAAATTAGATAAGGTTTTTCTTCGGAGGATTCAAAATTCTGCAGGATTTTTTTCGTCCCCGTGAATACCCTCAATGCCGGTTCGTGTTCGGGGAGTAATTTATTAATCAGTTCGATCACCGCTGACGCATATTTGATCTTCTCATAGTCTGACTTGATGGACGGGTAATATTCCTGAAGATCGGCCTGGCTGAGCAATTGCACTTCCCTGCCGGATTTATTATAGACGACAATGGTAAGCAGGTTAAGCACATCTATAAGCCTCCCCATCTTCGAATTTGAAGTCTTTGCCCCTTTAACGATAACCGCTATTCTGCCGAACTCTTTTGTAAAGAGATTGGATATTTTGCTCGTCTCTCTGAAATCAATTTTCGTAAGCACTATCGCTTCGGTGGTGGTAATGATGCTCATCTGCGGGCAACCGTTCCATACTGCCTCAGCACTGATTCAACACCCGGATCATCCGTGATAATCGGTAAAATCTGTGCCATCAGCGTTCTATTTACAATGGAAAAAACCGGTACTGAAAAGCAATCACTTAAAATCATAGGGATATCTGAAAACTCCCTCTTCAGTAATTATCGCGGTAATATTCTCCGCCGGTGTAACATCGAACGCAGGATTAAAAACCGGATATTCTGCCGGGAAGATTGGGGTATCTTTGTGAAAGCTTAGTTCTTCCGGCTTCCTTTCTTCGATCACAATTTCCTTTCCGGAGCCGGTCTTCCTGTCAATCGTAGTCGTCGGAGCGGCTATATAAAACGGTATGTTGTATGCTTTGCAAAGCACTGACAGGTTGAACGTGCCGATCTTATTCGCGGAGTCACCGTTCGCGGCAATCCTGTCCGCGCCGGTAATCACAAAATCAACTTTCCCCGCGGCAATCAGCACCGCGGCGGCAGAATCGATCTGTACCGAAAACGGTATACCCGCTTTTGCCAACTCGTACGCCGTAAGCCGAGAGCCCTGGTAAAGCGGCCTGGTTTCATCAGCGTAAACGTGAATTATATTGCCGTCATCATAAGCCTGCTTTATCACACCGAGAGCTGTTCCCATTCCCGCAACTGCCAGTTCGCCTGTATTGCAGTGCGTTAACGAGTTCGAAGGTTTTGTGATCAGTTTTGAACCGTGAAGCGATATCTGCGCGCAGTTATAAATTTCTTTTTCGTGAATTGAAACCGCGATCTTGCTCAGCCGCTGAAAGTTATCTTCAGCGCCCGGCATATACCCGGCCCTCATCGTCTCAAGCGCCCAGAAAAGGTTTACCGCGGTGGGCCTTGTCCGCTTAAGCCGTGCATAAGCGGTTTCAAAAACAGATTGTGTACCGGAATTTTTAAGTGAGAGGGCCAACGCATAAGCGGCGCACACACCAATGGCGGGAGCGCCGCGTATTTCTAATTTCTCAATCGCTTCAGCGATGATTTCATACCGGTCAGTTTCAATGTACTTCTCTTCCAGGGGAAGAAGAGTCTGATCAATAAATTTTAGCGCAGCCCCGTTAAAATGGAAAGGGGTAAAGTCACTCTTTTTCATCGACGTGCGAGATCGAGAGGAAGTCGCGATACCTGTCCTGTATTCTGAGATAGGATAAGTTCTCGAGGCCCTTCACTCCGAAAGATTCAACGCAGAAAGACGCCATCGTGCTTCCGTAGATCACCGCGCGTTTAATATTCTCTTTACTTGTGTCCTGTGTCTTATATATGTAACCTGAGAATCCGCCTGCGAATGTATCGCCCGCGCCGGTGGGATCAACAATTGTTTCCATTGGGTAAGCCGGCGCCGAGAAGATGGTCTCTTCGCAGAAAAGAAGGGCTCCGTGTTCCCCTTTTTTAATTATCAGTGTCTCCACGCCAAGGTCGCGGATGATCTTTGC
>CAIMOS010000349.1 GCA_903843135.1 uncultured Ignavibacteriales bacterium
CCACTTCCCGTCGGGAGAGTACCCGGGAGAGGAACTATTCTTCCCTTCCGCGGTAAAGCGATAGTACTCAGCCGTAGCGGTGTTCATCTTATAAACGGCGGTGTTCCAGGTGCTTGCATTAAAATCCGGTTTGCGGATCGTGAACAACACTGACTTCGCGTCAGGAGAAATCACAGGTGATGACGGCTGCTCAAGAGTCAGAACATCTTTGGGGGTGAACGGAGACTGTGCGAAATTTACAACCGTGAAGAGTAAAATTGATAAGGAAAAAGTTAATGATTTCATATCTCAAAATATTTATTAAAACTCAGGATAAAATAAGATGGATAATTAATTATAAAAAAGCTATTTTTCAATCAGTATAATTTGCCTTAAAAAAATACTAACAAGGATTTTACAAATCAGGACAATTGAGGTATTTACTAATGGCCAAACTTTTAAAATTAGATAATGAGTACATCTCATTATTGGCAGAAATAAAATCAAAAATCCGCAGAACACAGATTAAGGCCGCTATTGCGGTTAATTCTGCTCTTATAAGTTTTTACTGGGACCTCGGGAAGATGATAGTCGAACAACAAGCCCGATCAAAATGGGGAAATAAACTGATCGAACAGCTATCTGCGGACTTAAAAATTGAATTCCCCAATTTAGCGGGTTTCTCTCGTACGAATTTATATTACATTAGACAATTTTATTCATTTTACAATAATTCAGCTGCGCTTATAAAAGATTCATCAATTGTCCACCATCCTGGTGGACAATTTAGGGCATTTGTCCAGCAAATTGGTGGACAAATTCCGTGGAGGCACCACATTGAAATATTGTCCAAAACCAAAGATCCGACGGAGGCCCGCTTTTATATTCAAAAATCAGTAGAGAATAACTGGAGCCGTGATATCCTGGCTTTACAAATTAAATCACGATTATTCCAGAGACAAGGCAAGGCAATAACAAATTTTAAAAAGACGATGCCTGAACCGTTGTCTGATCTGGCTCAACAAACATTAAAGGACCCATACATATTTGATTTCCTAACTCTGGCTGAATCATCAAAAGAGAAGGACGTTGAGAACCAATTACTGGACCATCTGACTAAATTTCTTTTGGAGTTAGGAAAAGGATTTGCCTTTGTCGGTAAACAGTACCGACTTGAAATCGGGCAGAGGGAATTCTTCGTGGATTTGCTTTTTTATCATATCCCGCTTAAATGTTATGTGGTGATAGAATTAAAAAACACCGCATTTGCTCCGGAGCACACTGGAAAACTAAATTTTTATCTCTCGGCAATTGATGACCTGCTAACCGGTCAGGAAGACCGGCCCTCTATCGGCATCTTAATTTGCAGGGATAAAAATAATTTAGAAGTCGAATATGCGCTTAAGAACATAAACAAACCTATAGGCGTCAGTGAATTTGCACTTACGAAAACACTCCCGAAAGCATTGAAAAGCAGCCTGCCAACGATTGAGGAATTTGAAGTAGAAATTAAGAAAATCAGAAAAAAGTAGTTTAGTGCGTAAAACAAAAATTTTTCCGGCTTTCCGGACGTAGATGCCGCTAACCCGAAATGATATTTAAATCAATGATCAGCTCACGAGAGAGAGAGTCACCGACAAAAGAACTTCACGCGGGTCGAAATAAATTTCGACCTACAAACGATAAAAAAAGGCCGTCCAATTGAGACAGCCTTCTGGTGATCATTGTTCTTTGATCATTGTTAATTGTTAATTGATAATTGTTACCTGGCGGTCCCGCTAATGGTGGTGAAATTATTCCCATTCGGGCCCGATGTTGATATTTTTAAATATATATTCTCGACTTTAGTTACAGTATCCGCTGCATCGGAAACCGTGAATGAATATCGGGTGTAAAGTTTAGATTGAGTGTCCGGCATAGTAATGCTAAGGTCGCCGCGGGTTTTAATTCCCTCCCCTTCAACGGCAACTGTTATCTGTGTGCCGGGGGCAAGCGGATTACCGTTTTCATCTTTTACCTCATAATCAAAACGCTGTGATCCGCCGTTCGGTATGTCGAATGTTGAAGGAGTAACAGTAACCATCGGCACGCCTGAAAATAAAATTAACAAAGTTTTTGAGATAGTGGTATTGTTCTCGTCTGCCGTCTGGGCGGTAATTGTCGCAAAACCCGCTCCGTTCGTCGGGTGAGTCGGGCGCGGTTCGGCCGACATTAAATTTACAGAAGAGAGTCCAAGTTCGTTCGTTGTCTGCGACCCCGGAATTATACCTCCGGTGGTGGTATAATAAACTGCGGTTCCCGTTCTCACAGGGTTTCCGTATTTATCTCCCACATAAGCTGTGATCCCGTTTGTTAATCCGAAGATATCATATCCCGCGAAATTAAGATACTCGCTCGCAAGGCCGAAATGATCGAGATCGGGCAGGCCCCCGTGGATAGTGAATGAAACCGGCTGCGAAAGAATTCTTCTTGAACCGATATTAATCTCCGCCTGTATCTGAACAACACCGGCCTTGGTTCCGGAGGTAAGGTATACAGATGCTTTTCCGCCGGTATCAGTATAGGCAATTGACGGATAGATAAACTCTCCGCCGTCCGGCTGGGCCGCCAGAGAGAACTTAACAAGCGCCGAGTTTGAAAACGATATGGGGTTGCCGGCAGAGTCAACAACGACAAATACTATCTTTCCCGTTTCCGCCGAGCCGCCCGCCCTCACTCCCAGTGTATTGACCGACTGTGAGAAAAGATAAATCGCGGCAGCCGGGCCGGTGGTGGTTCCTCCGGAGCCTGTCGTAACTTTTGAAAGCGAAACCGCGGAAATATTATTGACCGCGTTTTTAGTTACAAAAACTTTTGAGGTGTCTGTAATATAATTTGTTTTTGAAACGATAATCGTGATTTCCTGGCTCACGTCAATATTAAAGCTGATCGTGTATGTGCCGGAAGTATTTGTGTATGCTGTTTTGGTGCCGCCGGTATAAGTAATGATTATTTTGGCGCTGTCTATAATGGCCGAAGTTGACGCGTCTTTGACTGAACCTATCAGCGTAAGGTTCGTCGTGGATGTGCCGCCGTCATCAGTCGCGGCGGGCCCGGTTGTGCTGTCGCAGCTTACGATTGTAAACACAACTATGAGATAAAGAAGATATGAGAGTAATTGTGTTTGTATGTTTTTCACTTTAAGCGCTCTCTCATTAATTAAAAATTTATTATTCCTATCAGGCTGACTTTATAAAATTTTCCAGGACCTTCAGTCCTTCATCACCCGAATACTCCGGGTGGAACTGCACGCCGTAACAGTTGTCTTTCTCCAGCGAGGCTGAGAACTCGATCCCGTTCTGGCTTACCGATGTTGTATATTGATTTACACCCACATAAAAAGCATTATGAAAAGAGAAAGGGGCAGCGGTATTTACATCCTTAAAAAGAACCGTCTCTTTAATAATATCGATATTAAAATTACCGTCATTCGGTATTCTCATCCCGGGCGCCTCGAAGGGATTTACCTTTGCCGGAAAATGCCCGAGACAGGACACATTACCTTCGCCCGAAAATTCACACAGCAGCTGCATTCCCAAACCAATACCCAATATAGGTTTTTTAATCATCCGGAGCATACTGAAAAGGTTGAGGAGATGTACCTTCCTGATTGCAGATCTTGCGTCCTTCGTACCCGGAAAGATAATTTTATCGGCGGAACAAACCTTGGTCTCAACACCGGTTATCTGATATTCCGCCCCGATCGCCTTAAGCGCATTTTCAATCGGGCTCAAATCATCGGTTTTATAATCTATTACCGAAACCATCAAAAACAGCAGTTGTAATTATTATAGTATAAAAAAATTGTATAACAGAAAATAAGAATTTTTGAGCAGAAGTGTAGCGGTATCGGGCAAAATATATGCACAAAAAAAGCGCGGGTGTTCCGATTTGCCTTCCCCGCGGAGACAGGAGGATTCCCCGTCTCCGCGGAAGATATTGAATGGTTTATTTTATCAGTATAAGTTTTTTCGCTGCGCTGAAGCCGCCGGCAGAAAGATGATACAGGTAAACTCCGCATGGTAATTTTTCCGCGTTGAATTCAATCTCATAAAAACCGGGGTTCTTTTCCTCGTTCACCAGCACCGCAACCTCACTCCCCAGGAGATCAAATATTTTCAGCTGCACGGGAGAATGATCATCCGCCTTTGCTGTTGCCGGGACGGAATAGATTATTTTGGTTACCGGATTGAATGGGTTTGGATAATTCTGCTCAAGAGAAAATTTATCGGGCAAAAGCTCATTCTTAACGGAAACAATATCAGAGTATTTATAACCGCCGTCGAGGTCAATTTGCTTTAAGCGGTATCTGTTTGTTCCGGGCGAAGCGTCCCGGTCGGAAAAGGAATAATCGGTTTTTTCGGCGATTGTTCCGCGGCCTGGCACAAATCCAACCGCATTCCATTCCGCGTTTATTAATTTTTGTACTTCAAACCCCGCGTTATTTGTTTCGCTTGCTGTTGTCCAGTTGAGTTCAACAAAAGATCCATTCATCTTAGCGCTAAAAGCGGAAAGTTCAACGGGAATAATTGGGTCACTGAGTTTAATTATCATTCCGTCCGTACCGACAACCCACAATGCGGATTCAGTTCCCCGGATATCCCGGATGGACTGGGAAAATCCGAGCTTAAGAGCAAGCCGTGTCCACGTTGTACCGCCGTCAGTTGTCTGGTAGACGTCGCCGTTGGATGCGCCAAACCAGCCGAGCAGCCTGTTAGCGAATCTCACCACATAAATGGTCGATGTAACGGGACTGGTAATTTCGGTGAATGATCCGCCGTCCACAGTTTTCCAGATCTTTCCGCTGCTCCCCACAATAAATCCGGTATCCTGGCTGAAGAAATGCATAGAATAAAGTGTCGCGGTGCCAAGTGAAGGCAGCTGCGCGAAAGTGCTGCCGCCATCCATTGATTTACTAATTCTCCCGCCCGGCCCGAGCGCATATATAACAGTAGGATTCACAATAAAAATATCATAACAGGCAGCATTGCCGAATCCAGCGGAAAGCGCAGACCACGCAGCGCCGCCGTCGGTTGTCTTTGCTATTTGCCCGCTCGCGTAAGCAGCATACCCGGTATTGTTGTCCTGAAAATCAATATCGTAAATAATACTTGTAGATACACCCGTCCCCGTATTGAGCGCGGTCCAGGTCTGGCCGCCGTCGGTGGTTTTGTGCAGGCCTGAGGGGCCCTCAACACCAACGTATCCCGTTTGCTCATTCAGGAAACAGACCGAGTAAGTCCTTGTGGAAGGAGTAAACGGAAGTTTTGTCCAGGTGGTTCCGCCGTTCGTGGTTTTGAGAATGTCCCCGAAGGAATTTCCCGAAGTTATGCTTCCTCCGACAACGTATCCCGTCGATGACGTCGGGAAAGAAGCGCGCTGCAACTGCTCCTGGCTCGCCGCGAGTGTTAGTTTGGAAAATGTAGCGCCGTAATCACCGGTCCTGAAAATATTACCCGCATCACCTCCGACAACAGCGCTGCTCCCCAATGCGGCGAGACCATATAAAGCTTTTTGTGTGGGCGCCTGATAAATCAGCCAGTTCGCACCGCCGTCTACAGTTCTCAAAATCCTTCCCAGCGATGTGACAGCTAATCCGTTTGAAGGATCGCCGAAATCAACTTTATATATTGTTGTTGTGGTTGAACCAAGTGAGTAAGCCTGCGTCCAGGTGACACCGGCATCATTCGTTTTATAGATCAGTCCCGATCCGGTTGAGAGCCAGCCTGTTGTCGCATTTGTAAATTTGATGCATCGGACCGCGCCGGTATTACCCGACAAAGCAGA
>CAIMOS010000350.1 GCA_903843135.1 uncultured Ignavibacteriales bacterium
CCTCGGATCAGCGGCATCCTTGATTACAGTGATGAGCACGGGGAGTTTTGATTCGAGGATTTCGTAACCGCCTTCGATTTTTCTTTTTATGCTGATTTTGCCCTCGCCGAGATTAATTATCTCCTGCGCATAGGTGATCTGGGGGATGTTCAGTTTTTCTGCTGTCTGGGGACCGACCTGGGCAGTGTCGCCGTCAATCGCCTGCCTGCCGCCGAAGATCAGATCGTAATTGCCGATCTTTTTGATTGCTTCGGAGAGGACATAGGAGGTAGCAAGCGTATCGGCGCCGGCGAATTTGCGGTCGCTGATCAGGTAAGCGTCATCCGCGCCCATATAGAGGCACTCGCGCAGAATATCGGAGGCGCGGGGAGGGCCCATTGTTATGGCGGTTACCTTTCCGCCGAATTTGTCCTTTACCTCAAGGGCGAATTCGAGGGCGACACGGTCTTCGAAGTTGAAGATTGCAGGGAGTTTTGCCCTGTTTACTGTCCCGTCTTCTTTCATTACCTGGCCGGAGATGTTGGCTGTGTCAGGTACCTGCTTAACGAGGACTATACTGTTGTACGACATAGAAATCCTGAATTAAAATGATCCGCTAAATTAACAAAAAATAGTCGGGGAGGAAAAGAAAAATTTGAATATGCAGGGTTTTTAAGGTTGGTGCGGGCCGGGTTATCGGGACTATTTCGCGGAATTATTCCGGGGGCCTAACCGCAGAGGCGCCAAGATTGCGCGAAGTGCGCAAAGAACATCAGGATAAACAGATCTATCCGGGCGCCTGCACCTAAGCAACTTCTTCTAAATTAACAAAAAATAGTCGGGGAGGAAAAGAAAAATTTGAATATGCAGGGTTTTTAAGGTTGGTACGGGGCGGGCTATTAGAAGAAATTTGCGGGCTTAAACGCAAAGACGCGAAGGTTGCGCGAAGTGCGCAAAGATTAAAACGATACCAATACGAATATTAAATTAAATATGTTCAATTGTAAGGAAGATAATTAATAAGTAATAATATTGCGTTAAGTTGAATTTTATCTTACATTTCGCTGAACGAAATCCCAAAAGCCTTAATGGAAAAAATTGTAAACATAGTAAACAAGAACTCTAAAAAAAGCGATGCCGAATATTGGCGTTCCCAGCCGTGGGAGAAAAGATTAGAAGCGCTTGAATCTATCAGAAAAGAGTATAACGATTGGAAATATGGTACTGAGCGAAAATTTCAAAGAGTTCTTAAAATTATTAAGCGAACATAAGGTTAAATACCTTATAGTAGGCGGATACGCAGTGGCGTATTACGGCCATCCGAGATATACAAAAGATCTGGATGTTTGGGTAAAGGCCGAACCGGATAACGCAAAAAAAATTATTAACGCTCTTGAAGAGTTCGGATTTTCTGATCTGGGAATCTCCGAAAAGGAATTACTGAACGAGGAATCAATAATCCAGTTAGGATACCCCCCTGAAAGAATCGATTTGATACTTAGCGCCAGCGGTATCTCTTTCGATGAATGTTACGAAAAAAGGAGAGAAGTAGAATACAAGGGTGTAAAAATCGGATTCATCGATATTGAAAACCTAAAACTAAATAAAAAAGCAACCGGGCGCTTTCAGGATCTTGCCGATTTGGAAAATCTCGAAGAATAATCCCCATAAATTCTGAAAGATACTATACTGCATAATTCTTTCAGAAGAGTTCAAATTTGTGTCTTTTAGTCCGCTTAGTATTTAAGCGCGATGGAGATCCATTCGTCTTTCCTGATTACCTTATCTGATTTATAACCAAGCGAAGTGTAAACTTTGAGTATATCTTCCTCATCGCTGAAAAGTATACCGGAAAGAACTAGTGTGCCGCCGGGTTTGATATAAGTACCGAAATCAGGGGCGAGGGCGGTGAGAACATCTTTCTGAATATTGGCGAGAACGATGTCGTATTTTTCCGGAGGAACATCTTTAAGTTCGCCGGTTTTGATGGCTACGGTTTTCTCCACATCATTCTGGGTGATATTCTCGATGCCGTTTTCAAGGCACCAGTCGTCATTATCAATACCGAGCGCGGATTTGGCGCCGAGTTTAACTGCGGCAATCGCCAGAACTCCGGTTCCGGTCCCGACATCAAGCACGCTCTCGCCGCCTTTTACAACATCTTCAAGCATTTCCATCACGAGCCTTGTTGTTGCGTGTTCGCCCGTTCCGAATGACATTTTGGGATCGATAGTGAGAACAATCTCATCACCGGCAGGAGAATAATCCTTAAAACTCGGCCTGATCACAAAGCGCTTGCCGATCTTTAATATTTCCCGGTTCTCTTCCCATTCTTTATTCCAGTTTTTTGTTTCCCTGATAACTTCATTTAACTGATAAGTTTTTATAGTCCCTACGGAGCAGAGTGATCTCATTTCATCTTCAAGTACAGCAAGGTTAATTTCGTCGTCAGGCCCGGCGAAGATTTTAAGTCCGTTATCAATTTCTTCAACGCCCTGGGGGTTATATTTCCATACTACACCCGCTAAAATTTCCGGATCGAAGGGTTCTGAAGTGAGTGTGATTTCTTTATACTGTGTCACTGTGTTTTCCTGGGATAATTTTTAAATCAATGTCCCAATTTAAGAAGAAAGATGTATCCCAATTGCAGCGAAGCCGGAGAAATAAGTCCAATTTTGTCCGGAGGATAGAAAATTTCAGGGTGTTTTATTATCTCTTTTATTCTCCTTAATTTATATGTTAAAATTAACAAGTTATCCTTATTACAGATATGCTTACCTGCAAATTTTCTTTAAGATCTATCACATTACTATTTCTGTTTTCTGCTCTGCCGGCAGCATTTTTTGCGCAAAGCCAGACGGGCAAGATCACGGGCAAGGTTTTCGATGCCTCCACAAATGAGCCAATAATAGGAGCCAATGTAGTTGTAGAGGGAACCTCGCTCGGCGGAGTGACCGACGTAAATGGCCGCTTCATCATTATCAATATTCCCGCAAATGATTATAAGGTTTCCGCGAGTATGATCGGTTATTCCAAAGTGACGATCAGGGAAGTGGAAATAATTGTCGACAGGACTACCGAACTCACCTTCAAACTTACAGACATTGCGATACAGACGGAGCAGGTGGTTATAACAGCCGAGCGCCCGAAGATCATCAAAGACCAGACCTCCACCTCAACAACAATTTCCGAAGCACAGATCAAAGCAGCCCCGATTGAGGGTCTGAGGGGCACTCTCGATCTCTCTGCGGGATTTCAGAAAACCGCAACCGGCACATATACCGTCCGCGGATCGGGATCTTATGAAGTAAACTTCCAGATCAACGGCGTTGAGCAGGTAAATACATCCACCGGCAGCCCGGCTTCAACCCCCGGTTCGGAGAAAGCGAATAATTCCTGGAAGTATGATGTTAATCCGCTCGGAGTGCAGCAGCTTCAGCTCATCACCGGCGGATTCTCTGCCGAATACGGCAATGCCCAGGCGGGCGTTGTTAAAGTAGTACTCAAGGAAGGTACTCCGAAAATCAGCGGCGAGTTCAGGGTTGAATACCGTCCCGCGGGGCAATATCATTTCGGCGACTATCTGTATGATAACAACAGTTATGAATGGCAGCGGTGGGGAGATTATAATTACTGGGTCGCCCAGAAAGAAAACGAGAGTTTCATTAGGGACCTGGGACTGCTCGACAGGGTGGGGAGTAAAGACCGTTATAATTGGTTATACGATAAGTATAAATCACCGGCAGCAACCGCGTCCGATACCGCCAATTGGAACGAAGTAATGGGCCGCGAGATGCAGTGGGCATACAACCTTTGGGTAAAGAACCATTCGCCGGCGGACGATAACGTACTCGGTGTTTATGATTATACAAAATATTCCTACAACCGTTATCTCATCGGCGTAGGCGGACCGCTTGGGCAGGACCCGCAGAGATTGCGTTTTTATTTCTCCGGTGAATACCGTTCCAACCCGACAAGGCTCCCAACCCCGGAAAAGATCCAGGTTTATCAAAATTATATTTTAAATCTTACTTTCCAGCCGATCAAAGATCACAAAGTTAAATTTATGGGTTCATTCCAGAGATACCGGGGAGGTATATGGAGCGGTTCGGAAGATATCCGTTGGTCCGGGCTCCCGTTTGTCCCGTCAGGCACATCGAGCAAATACTACATAACCGTGGACCCGGTAAGGACCGAACAGACAATCGCACAGAGTGTTAACTATGTATATACAATAAATAATTTATCTTTCATTGAAGCAACCTTTACTCATCAGAATGACATTTACCAGTTACCTTATCTCTACCTGGCAGGCAACACCCAGGAGAACGACCGCCTTGATTCCCTCGGGGACGCACGAGGGTATGTACTCAGGGACGGTTCGTGGTGGGAAGGTTCGCTTTACAGAAGGCCGTTTAACTTATCTACAAATTATTACCAGGATTCACGAAACACCACTCTGAGTTTCGGCGTCGATTATACAAACCAGATACTGTCCACGAATCTTTTCAAGATGGGAATCAGGATGAATTACTGGGACCTGTTCAATCACGCGGTAAACTCTTCGTTCACGGCCAATACATACGTCGTGAGAAGCGGTTACGCTGAGTATTATCACGCTTACCCGCTGAATCTGGCTTTTTATATACAGGACAAGATGGAATATGAAGGAATGATCGCGAATCTGGGAGTGCGGGGAGAAATGTATAACTTCCAGAGCCAGTCCGCTGAAGATCCTTTTAATCCTTTTTATCCGGGTATTAACGGCCCCGGCAGATTAGATTCACCCTACGGGAATCCGATGACAAAAGCATCCAAGTCAAAATTTATACTGATGCCCCGTGTCGGTATTTCATTCCCGATCGGGGAGAATACCGCGTTCAGGATTCAGTACGGGCACTTTGCATCGATGCCGATATTCACTCAGGCTCTCTCGCAAAGGACGGACCAGGGCTGGCTCGTCCGGGGAAATCCTGATCTCGATTTTAAGAAGACAATTAATTACGAATTCGGACTTCAGCAGCTGATTGAAGACAACCACCGGCTTGATATAGCCCTTTATTATAACGACAGGGTAAGCCAGATTGGTACACAGCGCTGGGCATCATTTACCGGAAGCCTTGGCGCGCAGGGCGGAGTTGTCGGCTATACTTCAGATGACATTCCTTTGTATCCCTACACATCTTATAATAACAATGCTTTCGGATCAACAACCGGATTAGAAGTGGTGCTTGATAAGGTTAATGTTATTAACTGGTCATACAGATTAAGTTACACTTTATCCCAAACCACTGAAGGAAATTACGGACAGGCATATATTTACCCGGAAGATACCCGCAGTGAATCAAGAAACTTTACCGGTGAGTTCCTCAGCGGAAGCGACCGTACACACAGTTTCAGGGCGCTTATACAGTATATTCTCAAGGAAGGTGACGGGCCCAGATTTATGAATTATTACATCGTGGAGAACAGCGTTTTTGGTTTAACCTATGCTGCTCAGACAGGTCTGCCATTTACCTATGTAACTACTTTCGATGTAAGCGGGATTACCAACAACAGGCGTTACCCGCTCGAATCAAATTTCGATTTTAACTTTATTAAAGAATTCAAATTCCAGGCGGGACGGAAAATTCTGTTCGGCGTCAGAGTGATGAACGTATTCAACAACAGATGGCTGACACCGCTCAGCGCCGATGACCTGAATTTCTGGGTTGAGAAGGGCGTTACGATGGACAATCCCGCTGATAAATCTGAAACCCAGCTTAAGAGTTACCGCATAGCAGCATTCAAAACCTATAAGAATATACCGAGGCAGATTTTCTTCACACTTGGTATAGGATTTTAGGAAGGAGGCATCAAAATGAAAACGAAATTAATATTAAACTTTACACTTTTAACATTACTGGCTGCGCCGCTGACATTCGGGCAGTTTGAATCACAGTCGCTTAACTTCAACCGCGGAAAACTGTGGCAGAGCGTATTTAACGGAAAGATCGGCCCGAGTTTTAACAACTGGAGAAGAATCGGCATCGGCCTGGACTGGCCCGGATTTGAACCGAGCTGGATAACTGAAAATATAGGCGGCGCACCGTCTTATATGATCACCGGCGGATTTATTGTAGGCGCAAAGAAAGCGCCGGACAGCGTACTTGTAGTGGAAGACTGGTCGATTGCGGGATCCACGATTGCTCCCGACAATAGCGCGAAGTATAAGATCACGACTAACACCCATCTGTTTAAGAACGGCGAAAACTACTGGCTGAAAAAAGACGCGAAACAGGGAGAGGAAGTGATTATCAGCAGCTGGGAATACAATACGCTCTATACAGATGAGTTCGGTATTCAGAGGCAGCTTCCGGTAAGGATGACGAGAAGCGCAAACCAGTGGAGCGGTTCGATGAGGGACGAGAATTATGTTCTCTACCGCTATGTCATTAAAAATATATCCCCGGAACTGAAGACTTACTTCACAAACCAGGGCGATCTCGACAGAGTGAAGACAATCCCTGACACACTTTACGATTTTTACGCGATGCTCAATTACGCCCTGCACGCCAATTCAAGATCGTGGAGCGTGCTTTTCCCGACCGAAACCCCCGGCGCAAAAAATACCTGGTTCTTCTACGATGCATCCAGGAAAATGATCTGGGGCAGAGCCGGAGATTACCTTAAGACTTCAAAAGTTGAACAAAACTACGGTTACTCCAATTCTCTCGGCAGGCTTGTTAACGGGCAGCCGAGCGGCGAGTGGCTCGCGCCCGGTTATTTCGGGCTAAGGGTTGTCTACGCTTCACCGAATAAGAACGGGACAGTCACTTCGGTAAATGCATACGGCTGGAGCGCGGGTGATGACGCGTTCGATTTCGGCGGGCCCCTTTCAAACAAGAACACCGAAGATGCGCAGTATGAATTGATTAAAAATCCTTCTTCCGCGCCGAATTACGTCGCCAATTCAGCTGATACCGTATATATGCAGAAGTCGAGAATGTGGTCTATGATGTCACTTGGCCCGTGGAATATTCTTCCCGGCGATTCCGTTGTAATTATTGTTGCTGAAATTGTGGACGGAGCGGATTATAAGTACGCTCTCGATAAAAACGCATCCCAGCAGATCGGTACCGGCGGATTGAAAATTTTCCAGGAGTCGGCGGACAAGGCAAAGTTCAACAACGATCAATTCCTGAAAGGGAACGGATTTAATCATCCTGATCCACCGGCCGCGCCTGCATTTGACGTGGACTACTACAAGGAGACTGAAGGTTTTGTGGCGAACGTTGTTTCGTGGGGCCCTGAGAAGGAAGCGCTCGCTGATCCCGATGACGGTACTCTTGATTTAGTCGGATACAAAGTTTACAGATCAGATTATCTGCCTATCGGGCCCTGGGATTCAATCGGTGTTATATACCGCGGTGATCCCTTAAGGTTCAACACAGCTACGCAGAAATACAATTTTGTTGATTCGACCGCAGCGATAGGGAGATCATATTATTATGCGCTCACCGCGTTTGATACCGGTAAAACATCGTGGAGTATTGACGCGACTGCCCGTTTCCCCGAAACAGGAAATACGAACAGGGTGCCGAAACTTGAATCTTCAATTTATTCCAATAAAAAGATTGTGAGGTTCACGACCACTATTCCGCCTCTTACAACGCTGGATAAAGTTCTTGTCGTACCGAATCCGTTTGTACTGGGCGCTGGAGTTGCTTCACCCGGAGAAACGGACCTGATTCAGTTTGTGAACATTCCTAATCCGTGCACGATCCGCATCTATACAGTCAGAGGGGACCTTGTCAAAACGATAAATGTCGATGAGGGGGTCGGAGCGGTCGTCTCGTGGAACCAGGTTACTGACTACGGGCAGTATATAGAGAGCGGAGTATACATCTATCACGTCGACTCGAAGGTGGGGAATAAGATCGGCAAATTTGCGGTAGTGAGGTAAAAAATGAAAAAGATTATTTATTTGTTATTACTTGTAAACGCAATCCTCACCGGGCAGGAATTCAATAAAAAAGCTACGGCAGGGTTTGTTTTTCTCGGCATCCCGGCAAACGCACGGACGACCTCGCTCGGCGAAGCGTCAATCGCTTTGACTGATATGAACAGCGACGCAATATTCACTAATCCCGCGGGAATTGGATTTACACAGAAAGAACATTCTTTCTCGGTTTCTTACGCGTCTTATCTCGCTGATATCACTCATTACTCAACTACTTATGCATATAACACACAGTACGGCGTATTTGGTTTGGGATTTGTAGTGATGGATTTCGGATCGATGCAGAAAACTGTGACTACGAGCAGCCAGAAATTCTTCGAAGTGACCGGGACTTTCGATTCAAAAGCAGTTGCCGCGGCGCTTTGCTATTCGAAGATGCTTACAGATAAGTTTGCATTCGGAGTTCAGGCAAAATATGTAAAAGAAAGCATCGACGTCTATTCGGTTTCTAATGTTGTTTTTGACGGCGGCGTTCTTTATTACACGGGGCTCGGTTCTCTGCGGATCGCCGCATCGATGCAGAATTTCGGTACTGACGCGCAATACATTAATGATCCGTTTAAGATGCCGACGGTATTTAAGCTCGGTATTGCATCGGAAATACTGCCTGAGCCTGTTGCGGGCATCAATTTAACAGGGCTGGTAGAAGCGATTCATCCTAATGACAGCGATGAAAAAATCAATACCGGCCTGGAAATTAATTATATGGATATGGTCTTCCTGCGCGGCGGATACAAATTCCTGTATGATGAAGAGACTTACAGTTTCGGAATCGGCGTCAAAGGTGACTTTGAAATTCCCGTCGCTGCCGATTTTGCATTTGCAAATTACGGCCGTCTCGGCAATGTGTTAAGATTTACCGTATCAACGGGATTATTTTAGGAAGGAAGGATGAAAATGAAAAATCTTATTATTATATCGTTCTTCCTTCTGATGGCAACTGCGGTAACAGCACAGGAAGTCAGCACAGTAAGTGTATACAGCGATTATTCAATGCCCGGAGTTAAAAGGATCGCGGTTAATAAAATTGATGCGGTCGGCGGGGGGATAAGAGTGTCATTCAAAATTGATGATGATTCTGATCTCGATCTGAATTTCGGATATCAGTTATTCAGTTTGCAGCAGGATTCGGCATTGCAGCGCTGGAACTGGGATTTCTGGGAGACACGATACAAGAACAGAATTGCTGCTGATCTTCAGGCAGATCCGAGACTTGCAGCTACAATTAACCCGATACAAAAAATGGACCTTTATTCGGTTGACCTCAGCTTCTCCCATTTGATCAAACTGCCTGCAGGATTCAGGATAGTACCGAGGATCGGCGGCGGGGTGATGTTTTTTATAAGAAGGCTGTACCTCGAAGAATCCTGGCAGAAAAAGTTTGACGCGAGTTTTACTTACGAATACAGTTACAGGAATTTCGCGACCAACAAAACGGGGAATCCCTACTTCGCAAACGCAGGCATTACGCTGGACTATGCGCTTGTAAATGATATAAATTTAAGCGCAGGCGCAGAATTCAGACACATCTTCAGAACGGCGGGCAAGTTCGGATATGAACAGTTCGTATTTAACGATGCACTCAGTATAAACCTTGGATTAACATTTGTTTATTGATTTATGAAAAATTTAATATTTATTACATTAACAACACTGGTTCTCTCTGCTAATTTGTATTCCCAGAGGTTTTTCGTCGGCGGGGAAGCATCTTATTTGATGCCGCTCGGGACACTTGGGGACAGATATAATCCCGGGAACGGATTCTCATTAATCGCGGGAGAGGTAACAAAGGAGGCCTGGAACTGGTCAGGGCGTTTTGAATATTTCCGGTTCGGTGAATCGAATCCTGATCATATGAAGGTTAAGAGGCGTCTGACAGTGGCGGGAGCGCAGAAAGATTATGATATAGCTCTCAAATCTCTCACGATGGAAATGAACGTTTACGGACTCTCGGCAAACCTGAATTACGATTTTGTTGATCTCGGGTTTGTCAGAGGCCAGGCATCGCTCGGATTCGGAGTATACCGGTGGGAGAACCTGCGGAGCGAGGTAAAAGATACGCTTTCCGCTGATACATCCGGCACCGGAGCGCAGGTATTTGTGGAATACCTTCAGGTGCCTGAGAACAAACAGTTTGACTGGAGCGGAGGATTTTATGCGGGTCTGAAAATTGATGTTCCGGTTTATGATCCCGTATCGATTAATTTCTCCGGGCATTATAAAGGCGTTATCGGAGAATTATGGCCGGCGCTCGCGCTTAACCAGGAGAACGTCAGCGTTTTCCAAATGCTTGAACTTAAACTCGGAATTAAGGTTAAATTATAAAACTGTAATAATATGAAAAAAATACTGCCATCTCTTTTCTTCTTTCTTTTATCAACTTTATTATATGCCCAGCCTGCCGTGCGCGGTGTATGGCTGACGAATGTGGACAGTGATGTTCTTACTTCCAGAGAAAAAATAAAAGCAGCGGTCAAACTGTGCGATGAGCTGAATTTCAATGCCATCTTTATGGTGACGTGGAATAAAGGGTACACAATGTATCCCAGCGCCACTATGAAAAAGCATCTTGGCGTCGAAATAGATACTATTTACAAAGGACGTGATCCGCTTCAGGAGATGATAGAGGAAGCGCATAAAAAGAACATAAAAGTTTTTGCCTGGTTTGAATTCGGATTCGCGGCATCATACAACCGTGACGGCGGACATATCATCGCCCGCCACCCGGAATGGAAAGCGATGGATAACAAGGGACAGCTTCTTGACAAAGGGAACTTTGAATGGATGAATGCCTTCCATCCCGACGTGCAGGATTTTATGCTCTCTATGATTACGGAAGTCGTTCAGAATTATGATATCGACGGAATTCAGGGGGATGACCGTCTGCCGGCATTGCCAGTTGAAGGCGGATATGATCCTTATACTGTGGAACTGTATAAATCAGAGCACGGCGGGAAAACGCCTCCTCAGGATTTCAGGGAACCATCGTGGGTGCAGTGGCGCGCGGACCGGCTGACAAAATTTTCACAGACCATCTTTGACAGAGTGAAGGGAATTAAAAAGAACGTGATCGTGTCAATGTCCCCGAGCATTCATCCCTGGGCCAAAGAAGAATATCTGCAGGACTGGCCCGCCTGGGTTGAGCAGGGAAGCGTTGAACTTGTAATCCCTCAGTTATACAGATATAATATTGATGATTACATCCTGCTGCTTGATGATATTGCCGGGAAGCAGGTCCCGCAGAAAAATATGGGCCGGTTTTATCCCGGTGTGCTGATTAAAGTCGGAACTTATCAGCCCGATGAGAAATTTCTTAACGCGATGATAAAAGCGAACCGGAAATACAAAGTCAACGGTGAGGTATTTTTCTTTTACGAAGGTTTAAAGAAGTACGGAAAAAAATTCTGGAAGAAACAGTATACTAAGAAAGTTGCTTTTCCCGAACTCCGCAAATAGTTATCCGGGAATTTATTGCTAAAATTACAGCGCAGAATTATAATCTGCGCTGTTTGGTTCGAGGCGCTAATAATATCAAAAAATAATCATTATAATTTTCCCCGTCCTTTATGCGAAATATATTTATACTCTTAATGTTATTATCGGTTACACTTTACGGACAGGTAAAGCAGGAACTGAGAGCTGTCTGGATAACCAACGTTGATTCGTATGTCTTGTTTTCAGACAAGAACATTGAGGACGCAATGAAGTTCCTCGCGGACCGCGGTTTCAATATCGTCTTCCCGGTGGTATGGAACAAAGGCTACACACTCTATCCCAGCCGTGTGATGGACAGCCTTTTCCAGAAGCCGATCTGGCCGACATTCGCCGGAAAAGACCCGCTTAAAAAGATTACTCTCGAAGCGCATAAGCACGGAATGGAAATTGTCCCCTGGTTTGAATTTGGTTTCTCTCCTTCATATTCTCTTAACGGCGGGCATATAGTCGCGCAATTCCCGTCCTGGGCGCTGAAGAACAGCAGCGGAAATCTCGTCGTGAAGAATGGTTTTGACTGGCTCTCCGGAATCAACCCGGAAGTTCAGGACTTTATGATAAAACTTCATAAAGAGGTCCTTGATAACTATGATGTGGACGGAGTGCAGGGAGATGACCGATTACCCGCAATGCCGGTTGAGGGAGGATATGATTCAGCCACTGTCGCGGTGTACAAATCCGAAAATAACAACGCCAACCCTCCCTCAAGTTTTTTTGATCCTGCTTGGAAAAGATGGAGAGCGAATAAGTTAAATCAGTTCTATAAACGGCTGAAAGATTCAGTTAAGGTGAGAGGTGATTATCTTCTGATTTCCTCAGCTCCGAGTGTTTATCCGTGGGGATATGATAATTATCTTCAGGACTCGAAAACTTGGGTTGATTCCGGAATTGCGGAAAATTTTATTCCTCAGCTGTACAGAGATTCTTACTACGGATACGTCAGCGAATTCAATAACGCGCTTAACCAGGTGTCTGTGTCAAAGCGGAACAGATTTTTTCCGGGTATCCTTGCCAAGTCAGGTTCATACGTGATCACCGCGGATTATCTCGTCAATGCAGTGAAATATAACCGGAGCCAGAACATAAACGGCGAGTGTTTTTTCTTTTATGAAGCTTTGCCGCTGAACAATAATGCGCTTGGAGATACTCTTAAGACACGGTTCTACGGGCAGCCTGCGTTACTGCCGCACCGTAACGGGAATGTTTTCCGGCCAAAAGCCAAAATCATTAATGAAGACTCAACCGCTATGACAGTCAGGACAGGCAACTGGATTAAAGTGCCTGTGCAGGGATACAATCCGAATCTATATTGGACGAATGATACAAGCCTTTGCACTTTCGAATACTATATGGATATCGATTACGATGCCTGGTATGATGTTTATGTTTATGTGATACCGAACTTTGCTTTCAGTTCCACGACGAAGTATAAAATATATTCTCTCAACGGAACCGATTCCACGATGCTCAATCTGAGAGAGACTTCAAATTCGGGATGGATAAAAGTCGGGTCAGCTTATCTTACTCAGGGAAGACGAAAAGTGGTTTCAGTTGATAATTCTGTTAAAGATCCCGGTAAGTACGTTATCGCAGATGCCGCAATGACGATACTGAACAGGAAGAAATCACCCGGTGTGGTTATCTCATCGACAGATCGTGAAGAGGAACAAGATCTCCTGGATAATCGTGACGTCATTCTAAAACAAAGTTATCCTAATCCTGTAATTGCCGGCGAGGGGATGGTAAAAATCCCATACAAACTCAGCGATGCAGCAAAAATCCGGATTGAGATTTATAATATTCTTGGTGAAAAGTTATTCTCCGCTGAGGAAGGGGAGAAGACATTTGGTGAACATATAACCGAGATATCGTTGCCGTCATCGAAATTTTCTGCAGGAGTATATTTTTACCGCATAATAGCCGGGAACAGAAGTGAGACGAGGAAACTTTTGATTACGAAATAAACCCTCTATTCGTATCTGTCTTTCAATATTTAATGTGAATTAGTCGCTTCACTGAGATTCGGATATGATTTTTAATCCAGTCTTGAAAACTTCGATTTTGCGGTAAATTCCGCTGTTCTTGGATAAAAATCGGATTTGCGGCTTGCTTTCACCAACACTCTTTATGTTCGATGCGCTTCATAATTTCACTCCCGATGAAAGCGTAACTGTTAATTGATGCTAAAAAATCTCTCCGCTCTTTTTATCTTATACATTCGATTTTTTTGAATAATTAGCAACTGAAATTTTAATTTTTAACCTATGCGTATAGCGCTTTGCCAGACAAATCCCGTTATCGGTGATATCGACGGTAATAAAAAAGTAATTCTCGATCTGTATCAAAAGGCCTGCGACGACAAAGCCGACATTGCCATATTCCCGGAGTTGTCCCTGCTCGGTTATCCTCCTCTTGATCTGGTGGAGAAAAAAGAATTCCGCGAATATGTAAAAAAAGCGACTGCCGAAATTGCAGCTGCTACTATAGAAAATACCGCCATAATATTCGGCTCACTGCACGAAGATATTGATAATGTAGGCACTAATCTTTTTAACTCAGCCTACTTTTGCGAAGGCGGCGAAGTCAAGCTTATCCAGCATAAAACCCTGATTCCCAATTACGATGTCTTTGATGAAATGCGTTACTTCGAAGCCGCGAAGGATACTGCCGTAATTGAATATAAAGGGCGGAAACTGGGTATCTCAATCTGTGAGGATATCTGGAACGATAAAGATTACTGGAAAGTACGGCTGTATCCGGAAGATCCGATTGAAAAGCTAATTAAAAAAGGCGCTGACCTTCTGATCAATATATCTGCAAGCCCCTATTCATACGGCAAACGTATCGAGAAGGAAGAAATGTTATCCGGACTTGCAAAAAAATACAACTCTGATCTGGTTTACGTAAACTGTGCCGGCGCCCAGACCGACCTCATCTTCGACGGGGCGAGTATGTGTTTTGACCGGAAGGGCAGGCTCTCAGCAATCTGCAATCTGTACAGCGAAGATTATCTGGTTTACAATACTGAATCTGCGGCGGAAGAAATTCATCTAATCGAGAGAGCATTCTGCGCGGAAATGCACGATGCCCTGGCGCTTGGAATTAAGGATTACTGCAGAAAACCCGGATTTAAAAAAGTCCTTATAGGATTAAGCGGCGGGATTGACTCAGCTATCGTAGTTTATCTTGCGGTTAAGGCTCTTGGGGCGGAAAATGTTAATGTCGTAATGATGCCGTCACAGTATTCGAGTAAGGGAAGTATAGATGATTCTGTTAAACTTATTGAAAACCTGAAAATATCCGCCAAAACCATTTCAGTAGAGCCGGTATTCGATGCGGTTACGGAAGCCCTGAAGCCTCATTTTGAAGGCAGGCCGCAGGATGTTACTGAGGAGAATCTGCAGTCCCGTATCCGCGGGCTGTATTTGATGGCCATTTCCAATAAGTTTGGTTACCTTTTGTTAACCACAGGGAACAAATCGGAGATCGCAACCGGTTATGCTACTTTATACGGCGATATGTGCGGCGCGCTTGCGGTGATAGGTGATGTTTATAAAACGGATATTTACAGGCTGGCAGAATACATCAACCGGGATTCGGAAATTATACCGAAAGAGATAATTGAGAAAGAACCTTCAGCGGAATTGCGGCATAACCAGAAAGACAGCGACTCGCTGCCGCCTTATGAGGTTCTTGATGCGATTCTGAGGATGTATCTGGAGGAGAATAAAGAGTCAGAAGAAATCAGCGCTGTTACCGGCGATGCGCAGCTCACAAAGAAAGTACTGCGGTTAGTTGACATAAATGAATTTAAAAGAAAACAGGCGGCCCCTGTGCTTCGTATTTCCTACAAGGCATTCGGATACGGCAGGCGCTTCCCAATTGTGCAAAAATGGAGAAACCAATGAAAAAAACGTTCTTGTTTTTACTGTGGGTAATTCTTTATACGCTGCCTATGATTGCTCAGCCTGAGCAGGAAGAGAACATAGTTCAGATTAAAAGTTACCTCTCTCTTGATAAGGCCCCTGCCGGGTCGGAAGTCAAACTCGCGGTTAAAGCAAATATCAAAGAAGAATGGCACATCAACTCAGATAAACCGAAAGACGATTTTCTCATCGGTACTGAACTCGTGGTTATAAGTTCTGACAGTATCAAAGTAAGGAAAGTTGTTTACCCTAAAGCAGAGGATATTAAACTGGATTTCTCCGAAACACCCCTCTCGGTTTTTGAGAAGGATGTTGTATTCGGCGCAATCCTCGAAGTCCCTGCGGCGCTCCCCGCGGGCGAGTACAAACTGGTTGTGCAGCTGAATTATCAGGCGTGCAACAATGCAACCTGTATGGCTCCAACGGAAGTTGCAGATACAATAATCATTAAAGTCGGGAGCAGCAAAGACGTTATTAACGAAATCAACCAGGATGTCTTTAAGGATCTGGATCTGAGCTACAACGCGACAGGAACGGAAGTTAAGACAGACGATTCGTTCGCGAATTCACTGGAGCAGAACGGACTGATTCTGGGCCTGTTTCTCGTTTTTCTCGGCGGACTCGCGCTTAATCTTACGCCTTGTGTGTATCCGCTGATACCGATCACAATAGGTTTTTTCGGCAGCCAGAGTGAGGGAAGCACCGGCAGGCTCACTCTGATGGGGCTTATGTACCTGCTGGGAATGGCATTGACGTATTCAGTCATCGGAGTTGTCACATCACTGAGCGGTGCGGTATTCGGAGCGCTGCTGCAGAACCCGGTAGTAATAATTTTTGTAGCGCTTGTTATGGTTGTGCTCGCGCTCAGTATGTTCGGCTTGTATGAGATAAAAGTCCCGGAAGCGCTGATGCAGAAAGCCAGCGAGTCAAAAGGCGGATTATTGGGCGCGCTGTTTATGGGTCTTACGATGGGAATCATTGCCGCTCCGTGCATCGGCCCGTTTGTGCTCGGACTTGTTACATATGTAGCCGCCTTGGGCGATCCGGTACGCGGATTTTTACTTTTCTTTTTCCTGGCAATCGGATTAGGTACCCCGTATTTCATACTTGCTATTTTCTCCGGTAAAATTAAATCCCTCCCCAGGGCCGGAAGCTGGATGGAATCAGTCAAGGTCATCTTCGGTTTGATAATGCTCGGGATGGCGCTTTATTTCCTGATCCCCCTTTTCCCGAAAACTTTTTCCGGATATCTGCTTCCTGTGTTTATGTTCGGATCAGGCATTTATCTTATCTTTTTTGAGAAACACGGCAATAAGCTTAGCGGATTCAGAGTTTTTAAATATGTTCTGTCAGTTTTGGTTATTGCCCTTTCGGTCTATTTGGTAATTCCCGCTGAACAAAACTCGATCGCCTGGGAAAGTTTCAAAGAAGATACATACAAAAAGAGTCTTGCATCCAACAATAAAATTATCATAGACTTTTATGCAGACTGGTGCATACCCTGCAAGGAGCTGGACAAATTTACATTCTCCGATCAGCGGGTAATCGATATGACCGCTTCTTACAGCGCGTTTAAGGCGGATCTTACGAAATCCACATCTCCCGAAGTTGAGGCGCTGCGCAGGGAGTTTAATATCGTCGGTGTTCCGACTGTCATACTGATCGGTTCGGACGGGAAAGAGGCGGAACGGCTTACCGGCTTTGTACCCCCTGAGGAGTTCATAAAATTACTCGAAAAAGTTAAATAGTACGTTCAAATTGGCTTTTAGCACTTATTAAGGTTTTATATATTATTTTATTATTTCTTAATTAACGGAAAAATTAATGGAAAAAGATGTTCAAATCCTGGAAGATGTGACGATACGCTTTGCCGGTGACAGCGGTGACGGTATGCAGCTTACGGGTTCGCAATTTACAAACTCTACCGCGCTGGCCGGTAACGATTTAAGCACACTGCCTGATTATCCTGCCGAAATCCGTGCCCCTGCCGGGACGCTTTACGGCGTATCAGGTTTTCAGCTTCACTTCAGTAATTCAGACATTCAGACTCCCGGTGACAGTCCTGATGTGCTGGTTGCTATGAATCCGGCTGCCTTGAAAGTAAACCTGAAAGACCTCAAGAAAAACGCGACTATTATCGTTAATACTTCTGCATTTGACGCGAAGAACCTTAAACTTGCGCACTACGATTCGAATCCTCTTGAAGATGATTCCCTCGAAGGGTATGAAGTTGTTCAGGTTCCTTTAACACAGATGACGATGACAGCTTTGGAATCTTTGAGCATTTCAATAAAAGAAAAAGAACGCTGCAAAAATTTCTTCGCGCTTGGTTTAATGTACTGGCTTTACAGCCGTCCGATCGAAGCGACGCTTGAATGGATCGATGAGAAGTTCGGCAAGCTTCCGTTAATCCAGGAAGCGAACAAAAAAGCTTTAATGGCTGGATATTATTTCGGCGAGAATACAGAATTGTTCACTTCACGGTTCCATATTGAAAGAGCAAAACTTCCGGAAGGCACATACAGAAACATTTCGGGAAATGAAGCCACTGCATACGGATTCATCGCGGCATCGGTTAAAAGCAAACTGCCGCTTTTCCTCGGCTCTTATCCTATCACTCCTGCTTCAGATATTCTTCACGAACTGAGCAGGCACAGGAATTTTGGTGTAAAGACTTTCCAGGCAGAAGATGAGATCGCAGCTGTCGCGGCAACAATCGGCGCGGCTTATGCAGGGTCACTGGCCATAACAACTACAAGCGGTCCGGGCCTTGCGCTTAAGACCGAAGCGGTCGGACTTGCAGTAATGACCGAACTCCCGATGGTTATCGTAAACGTACAGCGCGGCGGCCCAAGCACGGGGTTACCGACAAAGACTGAGCAGGCTGATCTTCTTCAGGCGGTTCACGGAAGAAACGGCGAGGCACCGGTTTGTGTTCTTGCAGCAGCTACTCCGGCTGACTGTTTTGATGTAGCTATTGAAGCTTCACGCATAGCGATTAAATATATGACCCCGGTGATAATGCTTACCGATGGTTATCTCGGAAACGGTTCCGAACCGTGGCTTGTCCCGCCGGTTGATTCGATTCCGGAAATACCGGTACACTTTGTTGCAGAAGGTGAAGAGTTCCACCCATACTCGAGAGATGAAAATCTTTCCCGCCCCTGGGCGAAACCCGGCACACCCGGACTGGAACACAGGATCGGCGGGCTCGAGAAAGCCCATATAACCGGCCACGTAAATTACGATCCCGACAATCACCACTTTATGATCAATATGCGCCAGAATAAGATCAATAAGATCCAGCAGGATATTCCTGATCTTGAAGTACGCGGTGATCAGAAGGGTGACCTTCTCGTTCTTGGCTGGGGCGGTACATTCGGCGCCATTACCGAAGCCGTAACCAAAGTTACAAAGACAGGTTATAACGTATCGCAGGCCCATCTCAAACATATGTGCCCATTCCCGAAAAACACGGCAGAAGTGCTTAAGAATTTCAAGAAAGTTCTCATTCCCGAGATCAATCTTGGCCAGTTAGCAAAATTAATTAAGATGGAATTCCTGATTGATGTTGAAAGCTTTAACCGCGTAAGGGGCTTACCATTTAAATCATCAGATATCGAAGCAAGGATAATTGAAATTTTAGGAGAACAGAAATGAGTGACAAAACCTCAGTAATTGAAACAAAAAAACTGACCGCGAAGGACTTCTCATCGCAGCAAGATGTGAGATGGTGTCCGGGCTGCGGCGATTATTCGATTCTTGCGCAGATGCAGAGAACGTCACCCGATCTTGGCATTCCTAAAGAAAAATTCGTTTGGGTATCCGGTATCGGCTGTTCAAGCCGCTTCCCCTACTATATGGACACTTACGGATTCCACGGAATTCACGGCAGGGCGCTGGCGATTGCTTCAGGCGTTAAAATTGCCAACCCGGATCTTTCGGTTTGGGTTGCCACCGGAGACGGCGACTGTCTGAGTATCGGCGGTAACCATTTTATCCATACCTGCAGAAGGAATATGGATATTAAAATTCTGTTATTCAACAACAGGATTTACGGATTAACAAAAGGACAGTATTCCCCGACATCCGAAAAAGGGAAGAAAACAAAAAGTACTCCGTTCGGAAGTATTGACTATCCTTTCAATCCGCCGGCTGTTGCCATCGGTGTTGACGCGACTTTCGTAGCAAGGTCGGTTGACAGAGATCCTAAGCATCTTCAGGCTATGATGCAGCGCGCTGCCAAACACACCGGAACGGCGTTCATTGAAATCTTCCAGAACTGCAACATCTTCAACGATGGCGCATTCTTTGATTTAACCGAAAAAGACAGAAAAGCCGATAATGTAGTTATGATGGAACACGGCAAACCGCTCTTATTCGGTAAAGAAAATGACAAAGCGATTATACTGGACGGATTGACCCCAAAAGTTGTGAGCCTGGCAGACGGCAAGTATTCAGTCAATGATGCCTGGGTACACGACGAGTTCGACAGGAATCCGGCAAGAGCGCACATACTTTCTCATTTTACAGAGATGGAAGGGTTCCCCGTTCCGTTCGGAGTTTTCAGACAAATTGAAAAATCAACTTATGACGGTGATACTCACGATCAGATCGAGAGTTTCATTAAAGTTAAAGGCCAGGGTGATCTGAATAAACTGTTTATGAGCGGAAATACCTGGACGATCGAATAGATAAGTTATGCGGCGCGGTATCTTTTCCCGGAAAGATTAACTGCACTGTTTAACTGAGTTATAATGTAAATAATTATTCACCCCGGCTCCCTGAGTTTACTTTTGGGAATTACCGGGGTGATTTTATAAAAAGCAGAACAAACAAAATATTTTCTCAATATTTCGCCCGGCACAAATGTCTGAATATTCCGAACTAAAAAAAATAATCCAAACAAATAATTCATTCGTCCTCACCACGCACGTTAATCCCGATGGTGACGCGATCGGATCGGTAATGGCAGTGTACCATCTTCTGAAAAATCTAAACAAGGAAGTCAGGGTGATTAACTACAGCCCGACACCGTATTTCCTGCAGTTCCTTGATCCGGAAGGGGTTATTGAGCAGTACAATTCCGAAATTCATCCCGGTGTGATCATTTCCGCTGATGTTTTTATGGCAATTGATTTCAATACGCCGTCCAGGCTGAGCAGGATGTCTGAAGATTTTAATAAAAGGACCGGTACGCGCGTCTGCATAGACCATCACCAGAATCCGCAGCCGGTATTTGATTTTCTTCTTGTTGATACGCTGGCAGCGGCAACCGGCCACATCCTTTACAACTTTATTGAGAATACAAAGATCGTCGAAATTGATTATGATATTGCCGTTAACTTATACGCGGCAATTATGACCGACACAGGCTCATTCAGGTTTGAAAGGACCACGCCGGAAGTGCACCATATAGCAGCCAGGCTGATTGAAAAGGGTGTATCACCCGTGAATGTGTACGCGCAGATTTATGATCAGAACTCTCCGGGGAAACTGACGCTGCTCGGAGAAATACTGAGTTCCGTAAAGCTGTTCGGAGAGAACGGGGAAGTGGGTACAGTGGTCGTCTCTGCCGACGCGCTTAAGCGCCACGGCATTGAGGAGGCTGACACAGACGGATTTGTGAATTTTATTATGTCAATCGCTTCCGTAAAAATAGGATTGAAGTTTATTGAGGTTACTAAGGGATGCAAGGTAAGTCTGCGGTCTAAAGGTGACCTGCAGGTTAATCTCCTAGCGGCAAAGTACGGCGGGGGCGGGCATAAGAACGCATCGGGGATCAGGCTCCCCTCGAAGCATTATTATGAGGTCTACGACCAACTGATTGAGGAGGCGATAAATATGATTAAAGAAAATGAGGCAAAGTAGATGCTCAATATTTATTTAAGTGTGTACCCCGGCAAAACGGAAAACAGTAAAGATTCACTGCTCATAAAGTTCCTGATGAATGATGACCGTCCGGGGATTGAAAAATTTGTTAATTCTTTTTCACCTTACTTCAGTATGGAAGAAATTGATAAACTTATCGAAAAAGGGGGGACTGTGCAGAGGAAGGTGTACGGCAACGGGGACTTTGATGAGGCCTGCCTGAATATTGTAAAGAAAGGGAAATCATTCAATCCCGATTATTTCAGAAATTTCCTCGCGGGAGCGATAGGCGGACTTGAGACGAACGGCGCTAAAAACGCGGTTGTCTCTCCGGTTGAATATTCCTTAATTAAAGATGTTTTCATTAGTGAGCAGGATTACCTTAATTCGATAGCTGAAGGCATTTTGTATGCCGGTTATAAATTCAGAAAATACAAGACAGATGAAAAACCCGATAAAGATCTGAATGTTTTTATCGATTATAGATTTGCTGATCTTGCCGGCATAATTGATGACAGGAAACGTTTAATCAGCGCGATTAAATTCACACGCAATCTCCAGAACGAACCGGGAAATACGATTTATCCCGATTCCCTGGCTGATATGATAAAACAGGAATTTGCGGGGACAGAAGTTAAAGTAACTGTTTATGATGAAAAGAAAATCGCAGAAGAGAAAATGGGCGGGCTGCTTGCAGTCGGGAAAGGGAGCGCCAATCCACCAAGATTTATTATTATGGAGTATAAACCGAAGGGAGACAAACCGGTTGATGTCGCGCTGGTTGGGAAAGGGATTACTTTTGACAGCGGCGGAATCTCGATTAAACTGGCAGCCGATATGTGGCTGATGAAAGCGGATATGTCCGGCGCGGCTGTGACTGCAGGAATAATACTTGCAGCAGCTAAGAATAAACTTAAAGTTAACATTACCGGAGTGATCGCGGCTGCCGAAAATATGCCTTCCGGGAACGCCCTTAAGCCGGGTGATATTGTCACCACATCTTCCGGTAAGACAATTGAAGTGGATAATACAGACGCGGAAGGGCGCATAGTCCTTGCCGATGCACTTCATTATGCCTCCAATCTTAACCCGGGATGCATCATAGATTTTGCGACACTTACCGGCGCTGTAGTTGTAGCGCTGGGTGAATTCACCGCGGGAATACTTTCGAATAACGATGATCTTGCCGCGAAGCTGATTAAGTCATCCAAAGTAACTCACGAGAGGATCTGGCAGCTGCCGCTCTGGGATGATTTTAATAAACAGATTGAAAGCGAAGTTGCTGATGTAAAAAATCTCGGAGGGAAATGGGGCGGGGCTATAACCGCCGCGAAATTCCTTGAGAAGTGGGTTGATGAAAAAAATGCCTGGGCACATCTCGATATCGCCGGGCCTTCAATGCCCAATAAGTTCACCAACTATTCTTCAACTTATATGACAGGTTTTGGAGTGCGGCTTGTTTACGATTTTATTTGCAGGGAATTTTCCTGAGTAAATCCGTGCTGGTAATTTGTTTGATTTGACTTAATTTTATTTATGACTAAAAAAAGTTTCTATTATTCGGCCGGTATACTAGTTTTGGTTTTATTGGCCGTCGTAGTTGTTGGGATGGTGTTCAGGCAGAATGCATCTGCCTCGCCGGGGAAGCCGACAGTATTTCAGCCTCCACTAATGACGCTTCCCAAACTGCCTGAAAAACTTGATTTTGCGGGTGAACCTGTTCCGCTTAACAATTTTGAAGTACGCGAGCGCCTTGACAGGGAACTGCTGATAACAACATTCAGGCACGCGTCTACGATTCTTGCGTATAAGCGTTCGGCAAGATGGTTCCCGGAGATCGAGGCAATTCTTAAGCGAAATAATATCCCCGCTGATTTTAAGTATTTAGCTGTCACTGAAAGCGAACTGAGTGATGTCACTTCGCCGGCAGGGGCCGCGGGATTCTGGCAGTTTATGGAAGAAACTGCAAAAACTTACGGACTGATAGTCAACGATGAAATTGATGAACGGTTCAATGCCACAAAAGCGACCGAAGCCGCCTGCAGATACTTGCAAAAAAGTTATGACACGTTCGGGAACTGGACAATGGCCGCCGCATCGTATAATGTGGGTGTGCCCAACCTCTCTGCCTTTTCGGAGAAGCAAAGGCAGAGCAGTTACTACGATATCCAGATGAACCAGGAAACATCCCGCTTCGTTTTCAGGATATTATCATTTAAATTGATATTCACGAATCCGGCGCAGTACGGAATTGAATTTAGTCCGGAGGACCTTTACAAACCGTTAAAGTATTATGAGATTGAGGTAAACGGAACAGTTGATAACTGGGTGGACTTTGCCGGGGCGGAAGGTATTACATACAAAGCATTGCGGTATTTTAATCCCTGGATACGCAACTCATCTATGAGGAACAGAGGGAAAAACACTTTTATTGTGAAGATCCCGGTCAATAAAAACCTTGAAGCATACTGAAACATTTTTTCAAACATAAATTATCGTCAAAATTTTAACGGAGTGATCATTATGAAAATATATTTACTGTCACTGCTTCTGCTGGCCAATAGTATCGTTTATGCCCAGCTGACTCCGACAGTCGAGCTGCTGAGAAAGCCGACTTTTCGCGGGGATATAAGGAAGTTCTCATATACCGGAACGGCACTTTATACCGCGGGATATGATTACGGGTTGAGGAGCTTCGTAGCAAAGTCATCCGATTTGGGGCAGTCCTGGGAGATCCTTCAGCAAAGTTTTTTCAACCCATCGGATAATCTGAACGGCCTGACTTTTTCGGGCAACACGGGTATAGTCGTAGGAGCCAACGGGAAGATTTACAGGTCCACAGACGGCGGCGCGAACTGGGTGAACAGAACAGACTCAACTCTTTACACAAGCGGTTTTAATGATGTCGAATTGGTTTCTTCAACCATTGGTTACGCCTGCGGCGGCGCTGTCGGGGCTATTCAGGTGATTAAAACCACAGATGCGGGCCTCTCCTGGACGGGGCTTGTAACGGGACAGACAAACACAATGTATGATATGTACTGGGACAACACTCTGACGGGATGGATAGCCGGCACCAGTCAGAAAATTGTACGCACAACAGACGGCGGCGCCACCTGGACCGCCTGCACGACTCCGACCGGAACAATCTCAATGTATACAATTAAAAGGGCCTCCGCTTCCGTATTTTACGCGGCAGGCACTGCCGGCACTGTTCTTAAAAGCACTGACAACGGCGTTACTTTTGCGGCAGTAACAAGTCCGACAACCGCCGCCATTTACACCCTCGAAACATTTTCAGAGAATGAGGTTTTGATACTTGGTTCATCAGGACTCGCTTTCAGGACCACGGACGGCGGCGCCACCTGGTTAACAATTCCGGCTTTCACTTCCGAGGTGATCAGGACATCATTAAAGGTCGGAAGCAAACTTTTGGCCGGCGCGTATAAAAGCAC
>CAIMOS010000351.1 GCA_903843135.1 uncultured Ignavibacteriales bacterium
ACAAGCGTAGCACGGAATAGTATTCCGTCAGGGTTAGTACAGTCGATAGCCCCGATACAACCGGCCGGTTCCGGAATGCGCCGGGCTTGTGCTGCGGAGTACTGTTGAACTGCGCCGCGTCGGAATGCTATTCCGAGTTACGGGCGGAGGGTCGATAGCCCCGATACAACCGGCCGGTTCCGGAATGCGCGGGGCTTGTGCTGCGGAGTACTGTTGAATTGTGCCGCGTCGGAATGCTATTCCGAGTTACGGGGCGGAGGAGGGTCCGTACAAGCGTAGCACGGAATAGTATTCCGTCAGGGTTAGTACGCTCGATGGCCCCGATACAACCGGCCGGTTCCGAAATGCGCGGGGCTGGAACTGCGGAGTGCTGTTAAACTGCACCGTGTCGGAATGCTATTCCGAGTTACGGGCGGAGGGTCGATAGCCCCGATACAGCCGGCCGGTCCTGAAATGCGCCGGGCTTGTGCTGCGGAGTACTGTTGAACTGCGCCGCGTCGGAATGCTATTCCGAGTTACGGGCGGAGGGTCGATAGTCACGATACAGCCGGCCGGTTCCGGAATGCGCGGGGCTTGTGTTGCGGAGTACTGTTGAACTGCGCCGTGTCGGAATGCTATTCCGAGTTACGGAGATACGGTGGAGGGGGTCTGTCTTCTCTTTTTATTTATAACTTTTTAATCGTTAATTTTAAAGTCTAAATTAAATTATTATAGGAAACTTATATGAAAATAACGCCGTTCAAAAATGAACCCGGTATAGACTTCACAAAAGAAATTAATATTAAAAAACAAAAAGACGCAATCAAGGCCGTAAGGCAGAATTCGGGCAAATCATACGACCTGATTATTGGCGGAAAGAGTTATCAGTCAGGTAACACATTCAACTCTTACAACCCCTCGGACAAATCAGAACTTATTGCCACATTTCAAAAAGGCAATGCCGAATTAGCCAACCTCGCGATCGAAACTGCGTATGAGAAATTTCAGTCGTGGCGTTTTGTCGCGCCGGAAAAGAGAGCGCAGATCGTATTAAAAGCCGCCGCGATCACAAAGAAAAGAAGGCTTGAAATAAATGCCTATATGATTCTTGAATCAGGCAAGAACTTTGCAGAAGCCGATCTTGACACGGCGGAAGCAATTGACTTTATGGAGTTCTACGCCAGGGAGATGCTCCGTTATGCGGGCAAACAACCTATAACCAAGATGAAGGGCGAAGACAACGAACTTCTCTATATCCCTCTCGGGGTCGGAACTGTGATTCCTCCGTGGAATTTTCCGTTTGCTATCCTCGTTGGTATGTCTACTGCCGCGATCGTCACCGGCAATACCGTGGTCCTGAAACCGTCCAGCGACACACCAATGATGGGCAGGCTCTTCTTTGAGATTATGCAGCAGGCCGGGTTACCGGACGGCGTATTAAACTTCCTTCCAGGTTCAGGCGGAGAAGTCGGCGATACTCTTGTTGCACACCCGAAGACAAGGTTCATTTCGTTCACAGGTTCGATGCCTGTCGGTATTCATATCAACGAACTTGCGGCAAAAGTCCAGCCCGGCCAGATCTGGCTGAAACGCGTTGTTGCTGAGATGGGCGGCAAGGACAGTATGGTTATTGATAAGGACTGCGACCTTGATATGGCGGCTGACGCGGTTGTTGCGGCAGCGTTCGGGTTCCAGGGACAGAAATGCTCCGCCTGCTCCCGTGCTATTGTCGACGCAAAGGTTTACGATAAATTTGTTGATAAAGTAAAATTGAGAGTAGATGCAATTCAGATCGGGCCGGCAGAAGAAAACTACCGCGTAGGGCCGGTCATCAACGCATCCGCAGAAGAAACTATACTTGAGTACATCGAGATCGGAAAGCAGGAAGGAAGGCTGATTTCAGGCGGCGCGAAAGCCGAAGGAAACGGTTTCTATATCAGGCCGACTGTTATCGCGGATATTGATCCTATGGCAAGAATTTCCCAGGAAGAAATTTTCGGCCCGGTTCTGGCAATAATTAAAGCTGCGGATTATGATGACGCGCTCAAGATCGCCAACAATACAATTTACGGCTTAACGGGAGCAGTCATCACGCGCAACCGCAAGAAGATTGACCGCGCGAAAAAGGAACTCCTCATCGGAAATCTTTACTTCAACCGTAAATGTACGGGAGCAATGGTCGGAGTTCATCCGTTCGGCGGATTTAATATGTCCGGTACCGACTCCAAAGCCGGCGGAAGAGATTACCTCGGACTGTTCCAGCAGGCAAAAGTTCACAGCGAAAAGATTTCAAAGTAACTGCCGCGAAATAATTTTCTCATCAGGGGCGCGTTTTGCGCCCCTTTTCTTTAACCGGATCAATCTGTTTTCAATAAAAATTCTTACTTTTGTACTTTAATCTGAAATTAATATTAACCTCTCTAAATAAAAGGTGATTGATGAAAATTCACGAGTATCAGGGAAAACAAATTTTAAGTAAATACCAGGTTGCCGTTCCGCGCGGCGGAGTTGCGTTTTCGGCGGAAGAGGCAGTTGAAGTTGCAAAGTCCATAGGCGGCGAAGTATGGGTGGTAAAGGCCCAGATCCACGCCGGCGGACGCGGAAAAGGCGGCGGAGTGAAGGTAGCCAAATCGTTGGACGAAGTTTATGAGTTTGCTAACCAAATGCTCGGAATGACTCTTATTACACATCAGACCGGCCCGGAAGGCAAAGTTGTTAAAAGGCTCCTTGTTGAGCAGGGAGTGAACATCGAGAAAGAATTGTATGTCGGAATTACACTCGACCGGAGCATCTCCCGCAACGTTATTATGGTCTCAACCGAGGGCGGTATGGAGATAGAGAAAGTCGCAGCAGAAACTCCCGAAAAAATTATTAAAGAACCTGTCGATCCGGCAGTCGGAATTCAGGCGTATCAGGCAAGGCAACTCGCTTTCTCGTTAGGATTATCAGGCGTTCAGCACAAAAACGCGGTTAAGTTCCTTACCTCACTTTACAAAGCGTACGAAGGCACTGATGCTTCATTAGCAGAGATCAATCCTCTCGTAGTAACTAAAGAAGGCGACGTTATCGCGCTTGATGCCAAGATTAATTTTGATGATAACGCTCTTTACCGCCATCCGGACATTCTTGAGTTCAGGGACCTGGATGAGGAGGATCCGCTCGAAGTTGAGGCATCAAAATATAATCTCAATTACATCAAACTTGACGGCAATGTCGGATGTATGGTTAACGGAGCCGGGCTTGCGATGGCGACAATGGACATTATCAAACTGGCAGGCGGTGAGCCGGCAAACTTCCTCGATGTCGGCGGCGGAGCAAACAAGGAAACCGTGGCCAACGGATTTAAGATCATTCTTGGTGACCCGAACGTAAAGGCCATTCTGATTAACATTTTTGGCGGAATTGTACGGTGCGACAGGGTAGCTCAGGGTGTGATCGATGCCACAAAAGAGACAAATGTGAGCATACCTATAGTTGTACGCCTTGAAGGTACCAACGCAACCGAAGCCTCGGAACTCCTTGAAAAATCAGGACTTAACTTTGAAGTAGCGCACAATCTTCAGGATGCCGCCGCCAAAGTTACCAGCGTTCTTTCCCGATAGTATTAATTTTTTTCCCTGAAAGTATTATTCCCTTGCAAGGAATAATACTTTCTTTATATTGAGGGTATAACATTCCCTATTTTATTCATTTACCTTTAAGGTTTACGAAAAATAAATGAATTTCTTCGACCAGGAATCCTACGAAAATGAAAGCAGATCTCTTCAAAATGAGAATTTATACTCGCGTATACGCGCGGCGTATAATTTTTTGAGAGACGGAAGCCAGTTTTCAGAGAAACCTTTCCTGGAAGACATCATTGATGAATGTATTGAGTCCGGGAAATTCCGCGAAGGTTACCGGATTTCTAATGAACTTCTGAAACATTTTCCTTATGACGCCGAACTTTGGCTGCGTAAAGGAATTTGTCTGAGCGAAATGAACTTCCACAAGAAAGCCCTCAGGGCCATCGATAAGTCCTTATCACTTAATCCCGTTGATGTCGAGGCGCTTACAGAGAAAGCGATGATATTTATCAACCTCAGACATTATACCGAAGCCAACAGAATTCTCGAAGAGGCGCTTAAACTTCAGGCAGATAAAGAACTCGTGTATTTCAAACTAGGCTGGCTTAATCAGAAAATGGGTGAGTTCAAGAAAGCAATTGAATATTACCGCGAGGTGATACTGCTTCAGCCCGATCATTCTGACGCTTATTTCCAGATGGGCGAGTGTTACGAAGCCATTCACGACTTCAACGGAGCGCTCAGGATTTATGATGAATACCTGAATCTTGAACCGCTTTGCGAATACGGATGGTATAACAGGGCAATCATCCTTGAGAAATTGAAATTATATGACCGCTCGATAAACAGTTTTGAACTCGTTCTCGCGATTAATGACCAGTTCATCGACGCCTGGTTCAACCTCGGAAGCCTTTATTACAGCCGCCAGCAGTTTGAAAAAGCCCTGAAATGCTTTAAGTCAGTTATAAAGATTGACCGTAAAGATTCCGCGGCATATTACCAGTGCGGATTGATTTACGAGGGCCTGCGCGATTATCAGCGTGCGTTAAAGTATTACAACCAGTGTATCAAGGTCGATCCGGAATACCACGAGGCATACCTGGGCCGCGGATACTGCTATTACAGGCTGCATTTCTACGAAAGCGCCCTAAATGATTTCCGTGAATCGCTGGCCACTAACTATGAAAGCGGCGAGCGCTGGTCAAATCCTGTTTCCGACGGAAACGGAATTGATGAGAAAGACCTGAAACTTATCCGCCAGACTGAAGAAGCACTCAGAAGTGATGACAGAATGGCCCATCTCTGGCTTGAACTTGCTGAATATTATATGCGTATTGCCAATTACACAAAAGCAACGAATTCAGTTTATTCGTTCCTTCGCGTCAGGCCGCAGGATTCACTGGCTTATTATTATCTGGCAAAAATTAATTTTTCAAAAAATGAAAATCACCTGGCGCTCGGATTTCTCAAGAAGGCTGTTTCCGCATCACCGAAAGCCCTTGATCTGTTTGCGAAAAATTTCCCGGTGGTTTTCGAATCTAAGCTATTCAGTTTTTGGATCGGCAGCGGGGTCTTCAAAAACGAGCAGCAATAACTATTTCCGTCGTTCTTTTACTAATATCATTATATGCGAAACACTTTCTCGAACGAAACCCAAATTCTCGGCCTGCTAGGGCACCCGATAAAGCATTCATATTCACCCTTTATTTTTAATATCACGGCGCAGTTGCTCAATCTTGACCTGACCTATCTGCCTTTTGATGTTCCGCCGGCAGAATTGAAATACGCGGTCAAGGGAATGGTAACGCTCGGGTTCAAAGGATGGAACGTAACGATTCCTCACAAAGAGACAATCAAGAGACGGCTGAACAGCCTTTCGGAAGAAGCCGCGTTAGTCGGATCTGTTAATACTGTTGTCAATGATATGGGTAATCTTGTCGGCTATAACACTGATGTGAACGGAGTCTATGAATCTTTGCTGCCCTATAAGGATGAAATCGGCGGACTGGATGTTACGGTTATCGGAGCAGGCGGCGCTGCTCGGGCAGTGCTTTACACTTTAATTAAGCACTTCAGGCCCGGAACAATAAATCTGATCAACAGAACCGAGCAGAGAGCGGATACGCTTAAAGATTACTTCTACAACAAAATGCGCTATCCGGACATCAAGACCCAAATTCTTTTCCCTCCCAGAGTGCAGGAAGTGATTTCCAATTCCAAACTTATCGTGAATACAACATCCGTCGGAATGTATCCCGACTCCGGGAGTCAGTTATTCCCGGAAGCCAAGGCGTTTAACAGAGGCCAGGTAGTTTTTGACCTCGTTTATAATCCGGTGGAGACGAATTTCCTAAAAATGGCTAAGGGAGAAGGCGCGGTTACCATAAACGGACTTAGGATGCTCGTCGCGCAGGCGGCAAAATCGTTTGAATTGTGGACAGGGCAGGAGATGCCGGTACCGGCGATCCACGACGCGATACTAAACTACATTAAGTAGTATTTATTCCTCTTCTTCGTCGCAGAAGCCGCAGGAGCAGGTATCGTAGATTTCGTCGTAGCCGTAATCTATTGTAAGTTCTTCGCCGGCAGCAACATTCCTTGACGCGACCAGCCAAAGAGATTCTTCATCACGGTCTTCAACGTGGCAATTTGCGTCGCAGTTATGATTTATATATTTGATCTTGTCTGTGTTGGCCACATCAATATAATTATCGCCGTTCCAGAAAATGTAAACATTATTATCTTCATTTTCGCGCCGTTCGCATTCCGCTTCAGAAATAACTTCACCCCTGATGACCATAATTGATACACCCTCGAGGATGTCTACCGTTGAAAAGATTCCGTCCCCGTGTATGCCTGAAGGTTTTACAATAACTTTATCTTCACCCGTCATTTCTGGATCTTTGCCCTTGTCGACTGTACATCTTTAAGTTCACGTATCAGTTTGAGTATAAATGAATCGGGATAGATAGGGAAGTAATACTTAATATTGTCATCCACATTTTCGAGATTGTAATTGAACGAAGCCAGCTCATCGTTCGCAGCGTTGAAATACACGACTTTTTTAATGTTATATCTCGCGATATCAGTATTAATCTGATACAGAGTTTTTGTCCGCATAATCTTGCCTCCGACCCCGTTAACCTCTATCATTGGCTGATGGAGTTCCAGAACCCAAATATCAAATGTGGCGTTTGAGACAGCCTCAAGCTGCGAAGCATCATACCAGAGTTTCTGGCTCTCGGAAATTAACAGCGCTTTCCATCTGTGCGGCTGTCCCTGCGGATAAGCAGTGATAGCGGCAAGCATTAAAAAGAAAATCAGTGCGGATTTATGTTTCATTAGCCTTAATGTTTAAAATTTCTCTAAATTTGGCTTACATAATACTAAAAAAACCGGTAGTTCTAAAAGGAATATAGAATCCGGAGATTGAGAACTTAAAGGACATCAATGCAAATACTAATCAGGATATATTTGGTTCTGTTAATTACCGCAGTCTTTCACATCAATCTTTACACTCAAAATATGAATAAACTTAAAGAAGAAATTAACAATATAATCAGCGCCACCGGAGGCACTGCCGCGGTTGTTTTTATTAATCCCGCAAATTCTGATCAGCAGTTAATGATCAATGCCGGCGAGACTTTTCACGCCGCCAGCACAATGAAGGTTGCGGTTATGACAGCCGTTTTTACAATGATTGAAGAGAGGAAACTTAAACTGACTGACAGCATCCGCGTCGTGAACAGTTTCAGGAGTATCGTCGATTCAAGTTCGTTCTCCCTTGATATCCGTGAGGATTCCGGAGACAAACTTTATTCGGAGCTGGGGAAGAACGTTACCGTGGAAAGGCTATTGAATGAAATGATTACGGTAAGCGGCAACCTTGCGACAAATCTGCTTATTGAACTGGTCAGCGCGGATTACATAGAAGCGCTTATGAACTCACACGGTATCAGGGGAGTAAATGTTCTGCGGGGCGTCGAAGATATCAGGGCTTTCGAGGCCGGCTTGAATAACACTGTTACAGCAGGCGGGCTCGCGGATCTTTTCTTGAAACTTGATTCAGGGGAATTCTGTTCGGCGGAGCTCAGCAAAAAGATGATCGATATATTACTGTCCCAAAAATTCAATTCAATGATCCCGAAATATCTGCCGGAGGGCGTTAAAGTGGCGCATAAGACAGGAAGTATAACAGCCATAATGCACGATGCAGGGATAGTTTATTTACCGGACGGACGAAAATATATATTGGTGATTTTAAACAAAGGATTTGTCGATGCCGCGGCAATAAAGGAAAGAAGCGCGCAGATTTCCAAATCAGTCTATCACCATTTTACGGGCGAATAAAAAAAAAGCGCAGTGTTTTCACTACGCCTTAATAACAGGGAGATTCAGTTTTTAGTCACCGAAACAGATGCCCAGGTCGCGTCCTGTTTTCATCGTGTCACAGTCAATCGGAACAAATTTCATCCTGTTTGAAACCTGGTCCAGAGGGACGTAATCAACAGTCGGAGGATTCAGGGCAACCATAATTCCGGAGTGTCCTTCTTCAAGAGCGCGGATGGCGGCCGCGCCGAATCTGAGCGAAACAAGCCGGTCGAAAGTAGTCGGGCTTCCGCCGCGGAGCAGATGGCCCAGGATTACACTTCTTATTTCCTTATCAACCAGGGGCTGAAGGTCCTTTGCAAATTTCTCTGCCGCGCCGCCAAGCCTTTCGGATTTTCCGGCTTCTTTCTCGATGACCGATGTAGATCCTTCTTTCGATTTCGCGCCTTCAGCAACTACCACAATTGCATAATTCTTGCCGCCTTCAAATTTCTTATTCAGAAAATCAGCAACAACATTTACGTCATACGGAATTTCAGGGATGAGGATTACGTCCGCGGAACCTGAGATGCCGGAGTTAAGCGATATCCAACCCGCGTAACGTCCCATCATCTCTACAACCATTATACGGCTGTGGCTTTGTGCGGTGGAATGGAGGCGGTCAATTGACTCGGTCGCGAATCCGACAGCGGTATCGAAACCGAAAGTCATCACTGTCTTCTCAAGATCGTTATCAATTGTTTTTGGGACGCCTATAACCGGCAGTCCTTTTTTCTGAAAAACATTCGCCATCGAGAGGGAACCGTCGCCGCCTATAGCTATCAGCGCGTCGATTTTATTCCTTCTGAAGCCGGCCATAATTTCATCGGATCGGTCAACTTCTACTATGGTTCCGTTCGCCGATTTCATCGGAAAGCGGAGCGGATTGCCCCGATTGGTAGTGCCAAGAATTGTGCCGCCAAGCGGAGTAATATCTTTTACAGTTTCATAGGTCAGGTTAATCAATCCGCCGTCCGGAAATTTTTCCGGCAGAAAGAGGCCGTTATAACCTTCCCTTATACCCACGACTTCCCACCCGCGGTTGAGCGCGGAAATGGTTACTGCTTTGATAACTGCGTTCAGTCCGGGAGCGTCTCCGCCGCCGGTGTTGATCGCGATTTTTTTGATGGAACTCACTTTCTTCATATAAACCTCAGAATAATAATGACAAACTTTGAGCGATTAGTGTGACTGATAGAGGCCTAATACATTTCCTTCGGTATCATTGATCAGGGCATACCATCCATAAACCGGAATCACTGTTTTTTCCCGGGCAATTTTACCCCCGTAAGATTTGACTTTTTCTATCGTCTGTTCGATATCCGTAACATTGACGTGGAAGATTGTTGTATCACCGTTCAGAACTTTTTCGACTTTTCTGACACCTACAGTCATTCCAAGTTTTGTATTGTGCAACAGATAACCTTTGCCGAATGCTTTTAAGTCCCAACTGAAAACATTATTATAAAAAACAGTTGCTCTGTCGAGGTCGGTTGCAGGAATTTCCACGTGCCCAATTAGTTGATTCGCCATTTATAACTCTTAAATAATTTTTTAAAAACTGACTTTAAATATAACCAGAGGAGAGGATATTTCAATGATAACCGAAGGCTAAATTAAACTGAACCGGTTAAAAATTCTGTTTATGCTTCGTTTTTCGCCCTGCCAGAAAAACAATTACAAGGGAAAATGCCGAGGCAACAATAAATGGCGTCCTGATTCCGAGCACACCGCTTATCGATCCGGAAATCACAGGGCCGAGCAAATTCCCCATTGTCTGGAAACTTGAAGCGATACCCAGGATACCGGCCTGCCGTTCGTGGGGGGTGCTCTTGCTGATGATACTGTAAACGGACGGGAAAATCACGCCGGCACCCAGGCCAAGCACAACAGATGCAGGGATGAGAAGATAAAGGTCGTGTATAAAAAACTGAACGAGGTACATCGAAGAGACAATACCCGCCGCAACGATCAGAGTCCTTTGTGTCTTCCCGCGGTCAAGACCTTTGCTGAATTTGAATGAGGAGATTGCCGAGAAAAGGCCGACCAGACTCAGGATTCCGCCTGCAACCGTAGGCAGATAATTTTTTGTATAGCCAAAAGATTCTATATATAAAACAAAAACCGGGCGGATGACTGAAATACCAAGTGTGGCTATCAGCATCATTATGCCGGCATTCAGGATTGTTTTGCTTGAAAAAGTGAAATTCAGGTTTTCCATCAGTGAAAACCGGGGTTTGTCCTCTTTACTGCGCTTTTCTTCAGTAAGGAAGTAAAGTACAAGAAAACCGGTGAAACCAACAACGATTCCGCTGATGACAAAGGTCATTCTGAAGCCGGTTATATCCGCGAGGAAACCGCCAAGCAACGGTCCGACTATGTTTCCCGAAGTATTTGCAGACTGCACCATCCCCAGAGCGAAGCCGGTTTTTTCTTTTGGGGTATTCACAGCAGCAAGGGCTATTGCCGCGGGGTAAAAACCGCTCATCGCACCCTGCAGGATTCGGTAAAAGACCAATTCAATCGGACTTGTCGCGAACCACATCAATAGCAGGGAAAGGGACAAACCGAATACGGCGCGCACTGTCATAAGTTTCTGCCCGTACTTGTCGCCGAGATTACCCCAAACGGGTGAAAGGAAAAAAGATGCCAGGAAGGGCGCCGCAAAAACCAGGCCGCTCCAATATGCAGTCTCCTCCAGTGTTTTAGCTCCGAGGTCTCTGATGAATAAGGGGAGGAAGGGAACTACGGCGCTGAGGGCGCTCATCGCGAAGAACTGGCTGAACCAGAGTATGATAAGGTTACGTTTCCAGTTCATGGTCTTTTTTATTAACAAGCATCAGGCGAAAATATCAATAATAAGTAACAAGTAAAAATATTTGTTGATAGTTGAAAAATATTTGTTTAGTTTGACTATGCAAAAACACAACCTTTGTTAACCAAAACATCTTAAGGAGTTTCGTGGAACAAGCCAAATTAATTCTTTCTGGAAAAGAATACGACCTGCCTGTGATTGTCGGTTCGGAAGGAGAAGTCGGAATCGATGTTACTCAACTGCGCAATGTATCAGGAGCGATCACATTTGATCCGGGCTACGGCAACACCGGATCGTGCAAAAGTTCAATTACTTTTATTGACGGAGAAAAGGGTATCTTAAGATACCGCGGTTATCCGATCGAAGAGCTGGCTTCGAAGTCAAACTTTGTGGAAGTAAGTTATCTTCTCATCTACGGCAAATTACCGACTGAAGATGAACTGACCAGATTTAAATATCTTCTTACTCACCATAGCCTCATTCACGAAGATATGAAGAAGATGTTTGAAGGTTTCCCTGCCAGCGCTCACCCTATGGGTGTGCTTTCGGCAATGGTTGCCTCACTTTCTGCTTTCTATCCGGGCCACGAAAATCCCGAAATGAAAGAACTGAATATGATAAGGCTGATTGCGAAGCTAAAAACTATCGCCGCTTTCTCGTACAAAAAATCACTCGGTCAACCTTATATTTATCCAAGGAACGATCTTAGCTACGTCGGAGATTTACTCCATATGCTGTTTGCTGTTCCTTCCGAGAAATATGAAGTTAATCCGGTGATCGAAGACGCAATGGATAAACTGCTTATTCTTCACGCAGATCACGAACAGAACTGTTCAACCTCAACTGTCCGCCTTGCCGGTTCAAGCCAGGCAAATCTTTTTGCTACGATATCCGCCGGAATCAGCGCCCTCTGGGGCCCGTGGCACGGCGGTGCGAACCAGGAAGTAATTGAGATGCTCGATCTGATCGCGAAGGATAATCTCGATTATAAAAAATATATTGAACTCGCTAAGGACAAAAAATCAAACTTTAAATTGATGGGATTCGGACACAGGGTTTATAAAAACTTTGATCCCCGCGCCCAGATACTTAAAGCAGCCTGCGATAACGTTCTTAACGAACTCGGCGTAAACGATCCTCTCCTTGAAGTCGCGAAGAACCTCGAAAGAGTTGCTCTTGAAGACAGTTACTTCATTGAGAAGAAACTTTATCCGAACGTTGACTTCTACAGCGGAATTATTTACAAAGCGCTGAACATACCTGTTCAGATGTTTACAGTAATGTTCGCTATCGGAAGGCTCCCGGGATGGCTGGCCCAGTGGAAAGAAATGACGGATGATCCTTCACTCCGCATCTATCGTCCGCGCCAGATCTATACCGGCGCAACGGTACGTCCTTATACAGACCTCAAGAAAAGATAATAATCCGGATCTGAGTCTGTTCTGAAAAATTAAAGCCCCCCGATTGGCTTAGCCGGCCGGGGGGCTTTTCACTTTAAATCAGATCAGGGCTACTTTGAAGATTCGCCGCTGATAAATTTTGTGCCGTCTTCGCTGAGCCTCTTCATTGCTTTTTCAGGGTCCTTCTGGAATTTCTTGATGCAGCTTTTGCAGCAGAATCCGATTACTTTCCCTTTGTACTCAACTGTTTTTACTTTAGGATCAACTTCATCTCCCATAACAGGGCAGACTTTGTTCCATATCTGTTTCTTTTCAACCTTAACGGTTTTAGCTTGTTTGGTTTCCTTCTGCGCGTATGTATTCTGAACGCCTGAAAGGAACAAAACTGCAACGATTAGCATCATTGCGGGTATAAATGATTTCATAGTTTTCCTTTTGGTTTAGTTTGATTTAATAAATTTTAGTTTTAATCTTCTTTCTTTCCGGTGAACTTCTTACCGTCAGGCGAAAGATTTTTCATATAGAATTCCGGGTCTGCCGCGAATTTTTTATCGCATCCTTTGCAGCAGAAGCCGATGACCATTCCTTTGTACCTGACTTTGGGCGCTTTATCAGAAACCTCATCACCTAAAACGGGACAGAAAAGATTGAAGGTCTTTCCCGAAACATTCAATTCAACATTCTCCGCAGCGCCCGCACTTGTATTCTTTGTATTGTCCGTAAGCCTGTGTGTTTCAGGTTTATTGCCGGAGATCAGTTCGCTCTCCGAATCGAGGAGATAGTTGCCGCTTGTGACAAGCTCATTTCCCAATTTAACACCGGTTAAAATCCGGGTCAATCCATTAAATTCAGCGCCGGTTCCGACAGAAACTTTCTCGAAAGTATTTTTGTCACGCTTCAGCCAGACATAGCTTCCGTTACCTGTTTTAATTACTGCTGTGGACGGAATGGCAATCGCATCACCGAGACTGATTAAAATACTGTTCCTCGTGAACATATTCGGTTTTAATTCACTCTGGTTATTTGTCAGCTCAGAACGAATCTCAACAGTCCTGTTTGCCGATTCAACCTGAAATGAAATGAAATTAATCCTGGATTTGAACACTTTACCCGGATGGCTCTCCAGAGTAGTTTCAACATCTGATCCTTGCTTTACAAACTGAAGATCTTTTTCGAACAACTCTATCCGGTTCCACACTTTTGAAATGTCAGTGATCTCATATAAGATGCTGCCTTCATTATAATAAGCGCCCTCTACAATATTTTTTGAAGTAATGTACCCTGAGTAAGGGGAGAGTATCTTGTAACTGTTCTTCACTTCGCCGGTTTTTGAAATTTCCTCAATCTGATCCGCACTGAGCCCAAGGTTGATTAATTTCAGTTTCGCGTTCTCTTTCAGTTTAACATCGGAATTAAAATCCTTGTTCCCGGAAAGCGTCAGAAAGTCATTGGCTGCTTTAATTATGTCAGTGCTGTAAACTTCGTAGAGAGCCGTACCGGTTTTAACGAAGACGCCTGTTTTGTCCGCGAATAATTTTTCAATCCTGCCGTTGCTTCTGGCAGAGATAACTTTCCGGGCTCCTTCTGCGTAATCCAATTTACCAAGCGCATTAATCCTGAATTCGAATTTATGTATTCCCACAGTCGTCGTCTGGACGTTAGCGATAAGCAATTTTGAATCGCTTAGCTTCAGTTTAGTATCCATCTTTGCCATATCCGAACCTTCGTCGCCTGATTTAGGTACAAGATCCATATTGCAGATCGGGCATACCGAAGGTTTGTCAGATGTAACTTCCGGGTGCATCGGACAGTAATATGTAATTTTGGCGCCGGAATTTTGATCGTTTCCTTTTTTGCCGCCGCAACCGGTAAGAAACAAAGACGTGAGTATTAAGGTTATGATTATAAATTTAAAATTCATTTTATTCTCCGTTATTCAAATATTTTCCTAGCATAATGTCAAGTTCCGCCCTGTTCATCATCAGTTCAGACTTGTACATATAATAATCCGTTTCAGCCATATTGAGCATCTTAAGTTCATTAAGAATATTATATACCGCGTTCCTGTCTGTAAGTAAAGTTTTTTTCCGTGCTTCGATTACTGATTCCGCCGAAGGGATCACAGAATTCTCATAGTTCTTCACAATAGCTTTGTATGACTTTATCTTTTCTTCCAAGGTTTTTATTTCTGTTTCAATCGACCTTCGCATCTCAGCCGTTTCGTAGTCGACAGATGAAAGCCCGGCTGCAAGTGCTTCCTCTTTTTGCGTGATGGTCCCGATTGACCAGGGAGCAAAGGGGAGAGTAATCGACGCCATAACGCTGTACATAACCTCGGGTTTCCACATAGTAATTCCGTGCTGCTGCCCGGATAACGCTTTTTCCGTAACAAGCATTCCCTGCGGCATTCGCATAATCATACCTTCAAGCATAAGGTCGGGAATCAGTTCTGCATTGTTTGCCTTGATTTCTGCTTCCAGCATCTCCCTCATCCTGTGAGATTTTGAGATTTCCGGATTAGAGGATATAAGAACAGATATACTGTCCGTCGTTCCGACTTCATCAACGGGGCCATCGGTGTTTTCCTGCGGAGAAACCTGAGGTGATTCGATTGTCCGTCCGAGCAAACGGTTAATTGAAATACTGAACCTGTACTTTTCCGCTTCAAGAAGTTTTATTGTGTTCTGATAGACATTAAGTTCATTCTCGAGCATCAAAAGGTTCAGGGGTGAATCTTCAGGTAAACCGGCCCTCGATTTGTATAACTCACCCAGAGAGGTAAGAATGGATATGTACTTCTCTTTTTGAACTATACTCTTATTTATATTCCAAAGTTGATAGTAATTGCTGCTTATCTCCATCGCAATTTTATTCTGTTCCATCCTTAGATCCGCTTTGAGCAGATTTGTTTCCGCGCTCTTCATATTTCTCATCTTCTCCGGTTTACCGCCTATGGGAAACATCTGGGAAAGAGAAATACTTTGAGAAACGGGGGAATTGATAAGATCGAAGGAACTAAGCGGTATCTGGCTTACTTCAAATTTTACAGAAGGCGCGGGATAATTATCAGTCGCATCCTCTTCTTTTAATGAGCGGTTAATTTTACTGCTGCCGGATTTCAGGAGATAGTTATTTCTCAGGCCTTCTTTAACCAATTCGTTTAATGACTGGGCGCATACAAACAGCGGTACAAATAAACAGAAAAATATAATTTTGAATTTCATATTACGCCTCTTTCATCCAGTCTGCCATTTTTGAAATTTCCAGTTTGCCTTTCTTAAGAGAATTTTCTTTCATCAATACGAATATTACCGGTGTAACGATCAGTACGTGAATCGAAGAAGTGATCAGACCTCCGATCATCGGCGCCGTAAGCGGCTTCATAACATCCGCGCCTGTACCGGTAGACCACATTATCGGAACAAGTCCAATTATGCTGGTTGCAACAGTCATCAGTTTTGGCCGCAACCGGAGTACTGACCCTTCAATTGCTGCCTCATAAATATCTTTCGAGGTAATTTCTCCGCGCAATCCTCTGGAGTGGGCGAGAAGCCTTTTATCAAGCGCTTCGTGAAGATATACGACCATCACCACGCCGGTTTCGACTGCGATTCCGTATAGTGCTATCAGTCCCACCCATACCGCGACGGACAGATTATAGCCGAGCAGATAAATCGCAATCACTCCGCCGATAAGCGCGAACGGGACCGAAAGCATCACTACTCCGGCTTCCTTATAATCTTTCAGAGTAAAATAAAGCAGAAGGAAAATGATCAGCATAACAACCGGGACGATTATCATAATCGAGCGCTGCGCCCTCAGCTTGCTTTCATACTGGCCGCTCCAGGAGATTGTATAACCTTGCGGAAGTTTAAGTTCGTTTGATATTCTCTTCATCGCATCTTCCATCACGCTCCCCATATCCCTGCCTCGGGCGTTAAGATATACAACTGAGCGCATCATCCCGTTCTCGCTGTTGATCATCGGAGGCCCGCTTGTAACCTCCACATCGGCGAATACGGAAAGCGGCAGATATATTGTGCTGCCGGACTGCATACCGTTACCGGGGCTGTTCATCTGTTCCGAACCTGCTACAGAAGCGCCGGCCGTGCTTGTACCCATTCCTGACATACTTCCCTGATCTTCATTACCGGGCTGGGAGTAGGATGTGTTCACTCCGTTTGCAGGTGAGCTTTGAAATGAACGCAGCGGAACCACTAAATTTTTTAGCGCCTCGGCGTCACTCCGGTAATCCCGTAAGTATCTTACTCTGATAGGGAAACGCATTCTTCCGGAGTAGAGGGTTGAAATATTTTCGCCCCCGACAGCGGTTTCAATGATCCTCTGAACATCAGCGATATCGAGATTATACCTGGCAATCATATCTTTCTTTGGTTTTATATCGAGGTAATAACCGCTCTGGTTCCTTTCGGCAACCACGTCCGCAGCTCCGTCCACCTGCTTCAGGATATTCTCCGCGCGGATGGCGAGCATCTCAAGCGTATCAAGATTACTCCCGAAAACTTTCAGCCCGAGATCAGTTCTGACGCCGGTAGATAACATATTGATCCTGTTAATGATCGGTTGGGTCCATCCGTTTCTTACACCCGGTATCTGCAGTTTCCCGTCCAACTCCGCTATGATATCCTGTTTTGTAATTCCCTGCCGCCATTGCTCTTTAGGTTTAAGAATGATGATGGTCTCTATCATGCTCAGAGGGGCATTGTCAGTTGCAGTTTCTGCTCTTCCTGCTTTACCCAGAACCAGATCAACCTCGGGAACCGACTTGATAATTCTGTTTTGAAGCTGCATTACTCTGTTTACTTCCGTTATTGACGCGTTTGGTAAGGTAACAGGCATAAAAAGAAGGGAACCCTCATCAAGCGGAGGCATAAATTCGGAACCGCGCGATAGGAAGATGGGAACGGTAATTATCAGGGCAAGAATATTGATTGCGAGAGTGGTCTTTTTGTATTTGAGCGCCCGGTGAATAACCGGCCTGTAGATAGTTATAAAAAACCGGCTCACAATATTCTGCTCTTCGGTCTTGAATTTTCCGCGCATTAAAAATGTCATCAGTACTGGTATCAGAGTTACCGCAACGATAGCTGAGCCGAACATCACGAAAGTTTTTGTAAAAGCCAGGGGCTTAAATAGTTTGCCTTCCTGTCCCGTCAACAGAAATACGGGGATAAACGAAACAAGAATTATCAATTCGGAAAAGAATATCGCCCGCCCGACTTGTTTTGCAGCCAGTATTGATAATTCCCTGTAATCCTGAGGGGAGAGTTCTCCTTTTTCTTTTTGCGCTTCGGCAATCTTGCGGTACGCGTTCTCCACCATTACAATGGATGAATCGACAATTACTCCAATCGCGAGAATGATCCCTCCCAGGCTCATAATATTTGAAGTGATGCCGAAAGTCTTCATCAATATAAAACTGATCAGAACCGATACCGGGATTTCAATGAGAATTCTGATTATGCTTCGCACGTGCAGGAGGAAAATAATCACCATCAGCGATACAGTAATCGTTGATTCAAACAGCGCATTTTTAAGAGTGTCAATCGCCTGACTTATCAGGGTGCTTCTGTCGTATGCTGTTTTTATCTCAACACTTGGGGGAAGTCCCGGAGAAATTTCTTTAATTTTTTCCCGGACTTTTTCGATTACTTCGCTCGCATTGGCTCCGCTCCGCATTACAACAACTCCGCCTACCACTTCGCCCTCACCATTTTTTTCAAGCGACCCGCGCCTGATGTCTGTGCCAAGCTGGACCGTTGCGACATCACTTACCAGGACCGGCCTTGATGAACCGTTGAACTTGACCGGGAGATTTTCGAGTTCATCCGTTGAACTGATATATCCCTGGCCCCGTACAAAATATTCAGCGCCGGAAGATTCAATAAGTTTACCGCCGACTTCATTATTGTTTTTCCGGACTGCGGCAATCACTTCATCAATAGTTACTTCAGAAGCGCGGAGTTTATCCGGATCGAGATCGATCTGATACTGTTTAATAAAACCGCCGATGCTCGCAACTTCCGCGACACCTTCAACGGAACTTAGTTTGTACCTGATCATCCAGTCCTGGATACTGCGCAAATATGCCGCGTCATATTTCCCTTCAACAGTATACCAGAATACGTGCCCCACACCGGTTCCGTCGGGGCCAAGCTGGGGTACTACCCCGCCGGGGAGTTGTGCCGCGATGTTGTTCATCCTTTCGGCAACGCGGCTGCGGGCGAAATAGATATCAGTGTTATCGTCAAATATGACAAACACGAACGACATTCCGAACATAGTTGACGCCCGGACTGCTTTAACCTCTGATAATCCTTGTAATGCCGAAACGATCGGATAAGTTACCTGTCCTTCTACTAATTCGGGGGATCTTCCCATCCATTCTGTGTAGATTATTACCTGGTTCTCCGAGAGATCAGGAATAGCATCCACGGGAAGGTGCATAACACTGTAGATACCATATCCGGTGACGGCAAGATAGAATACCAGAACCAGGAAACGGTTTCCGGTACACCAGTCAATTAATTTTTCGATCATAATTTTCTCAATTCAGTTTTAATAAATATTAAAATCCAGCCTGCCGGACGGCACATAGCTATGCCTCTCCGCTGCTGAACTGCACGGAAGAAAATTACAGATCTAAATGAGTAGTACGGTCGATTTAATCAGTTTGGGGATTTGAGGCGGGGAAGTATCTGTATAAAAAACCTTTGTTAATACAGTTTCCGGGACTAAGCAGAGGTCATTCGATAATACGATTCCTGATAAGGCAAGTTGATTCTCAACCTGATTCTGAATCAGCGATATTATTTCGATCTTGTTACCAACCAGATGGGTCTCACAGCATTTGCCGGCGGAGGGGGAAGAGATGGTTGCCCCGGAAGGTATTTCATCTTCGCAGCAGCTGTCGGAAATCTCCTCAGATTCCTCTTCCTCTATGCAGGCTTCACAACCTGAAATTGAATTTTCTTTCATCATCATACAATAATGCAGCGGAACAGGGATACCCGAACCCGATATTATCACCGAAATTATAAGAAAATTCAAAAATGACTTTTGCATAATTTCAATATAACACAAAAACATTTTCCGGAAATAGATTTTTAAATACCCGGAAGCTATATCATCGATAAGACAGGGAATCATAGGGTTTATGTCTGTTTTCCCAATAATCAAAAGCCGGGAGCGTAATGCGGATATTTTACAATTTCCAAAATCAACTATTTATCATTAAATTTAATTTATGTTTAGTGTTTATAAAGACAAAGGTACCTATGGAAATTATTGAATCGAAAGAGAACACCGTATATATAGTCTCCCTTGGCGGCAGACTTGACATCATGAATTGTGAGGTTGTGGAAAATAAGTTCCTGGAAGTAATTGATGAAAAGAAGGAAACCAATCTGCTGGTGGATTGTTCGGCACTGACTTTTGTAAGCAGCGCCGGCCTTCGGTTATTTATTATCGCTCTAAAAAAATTAAACAGTAAAGGCGGGAAGATGGCTTTCTCATCGCTGGACGCCAATACTATGAAAATCTTTACCATTTCCGGTTATGATAAACTCTTCAAAATTTATAAGACCAGGGAAGAGGCCTTAGTTAATTTTAATTGAAAACCGGCCGGAAAATATTAATAGCCGGGGCTTTGGTTTTACTCACTCTGGCGCTTACGGTTGTGGCCCTTTTCAGGAGCAGCCCTGATCTGACATCGCTCAATCCCGTTCACAGATATCTTGCCTTTAGTGTTTATAATACCTGGACAAAATATATTGCTGAGCAGCCGGAAGAAAAAAGAAGCATTGTCAGCTATGACAGCCTGATGAATTCGTTAAATTTTGCTGAAAAGGATTTAGCCGAAAAAGTTTTCAGCATTGACCCGAAAATTTTAGGATTCAAGGGCCCGTTCTATGGGAAAAAAGCCGCGGAAAATCTTGTTTCGGTTCCGTCGGTAAAATTATCGGATCCAAAGGGAAGCAGGGAGACGGGGATTCAGTACTGCCCAACTCACTCCTACCGGGATTACGAAAGGATGATGAACGCAATGTTTACCGCAATCGGGAAAAGATTATACATCGATTCCGGTTACCGTTCTCCCGGGAGGCAGGCATACCTCGTGTTTTACTACCTTGTACTCTCCAATGATTACAATCTAACCGAAAATGCTAAATGGATCGCGATGCCCGGATACAGCGAACACGGATCGCCGTTAAACAACGCAATCGACTTCGTTACCGCTGAAGGAATGAACGGTTTTGAGGCGGGGCAGTCCGCCGCAGACTTCGAAAAACTTAAAGAATACGAATGGCTTCTGCAAAACGCCGGATCGTATAATTTCTATCTCTCCTACCCTAAAAACAACACTCAGGGAGTCGCTTTTGAACCCTGGCACTGGCACTGGGACGGTGATCTCGACACCGCTTTACGAAGGGAAGTCACTGTAAAGTAAGGTCTTGGGACTTTTAGCAATTCTAATTCTTTTCATATATTTAGTATTCTTTTTTAAAAAGTTCCCAAAGGCCAATGAAGAAAATTTATATCAGCGAACTATCCAAGTATGTAGGGCAGGAAATCTCCATTCCGGGCTGGGTATATCATAAAAGATCCAGCGGCAAAATTCATTTCGTAATATTAAGAGACGGTACCGGATTGCTCCAGTGCGTATATTTCAAGGGTAATGTGACTCCTGAAGTATTCGAACTCACTGATAAACTGGGGCAGGAGTCCTCAGTGATTGTCACAGGTTTAGTAAAACAGGAACCGAGAGCTCCGGGCGGGTACGAGCTGGACGCTAAAGATATTACACTTCTGGGTAATTCAGAAGACTACCCAATTACCCCAAAAGATCACGGAATTGAATTCCTGATGGATAAAAGGCATCTCTGGCTCCGCTCTGCGAAACAGGTTGCCATCTTAAGGATCCGCCACAGGATTGTTAAGGCGATCAGGGATTTCTTTGATAACAAAGGATTCACTCTTGCCGACTCTCCTATTTTAACTCCGGCTGCCTGCGAAGGCACTTCAACCCTTTTTGAAACAGATTATTTCGATCTCGGAAAAGCCTATCTTACCCAGTCAGGACAGTTGTATGCAGAAGCAAGCGCACTTGCGCTTGGTAAAGTATATACATTCGGACCGACATTCAGAGCTGAAAAATCCAAAACACGCAGACACCTTACAGAGTTCTGGATGGTAGAGCCGGAAGTCGCTTTCGCTGACCTAAACGACAATATGGATCTCGCCGAAGAATTCCTTGAATACGTAGTACAAACTGTACTCGCCGAAAGAGCCGAGGAACTTAAAGTTCTCGAGCGCGATGTAACAAAACTTCAGAATGTAAAAAGGCCTCTTCCGCGCATAAGCTATGATGAGGCTGTTGAAATCCTGAAGAAGAACGGCGTTGAGTTTGAATACGGAAATGATCTTGGCGGCGGAGATGAAACAATTATTTCAAACCAGTTCGACCGCCCGGTGATGGTCCACAGGTATCCTGCGGAAGTTAAAGCATTTTATATGAAACGTGACCCTGAAAATGAAAAATTTGCGCTGGCGGTTGATGTTCTCGCACCGGAAGGTTACGGCGAAATTATCGGCGGAAGTCAGAGGGAAGATAACTACGATCTTCTTCTGGGGCGCATCCACGAACATAATCTTCCGCAGGAGGCATTCGAGTGGTACCTTGACCTGAGAAGATACGGGACAGTTCCTCACGCCGGTTTTGGTTTAGGGCTCGAGCGTACTGTCGGGTGGATTTGCGGCCTCGACCACGTCAGGGAAACAATTCCTTTCGCAAGAATGATTTATAGAAATACTCCTTAAGGTGAATATGAATCTTGAATCTGTATTATTTTATGTATTTGCAGCCGTATCAGTGGCTGCCTCAATCTTTGTTGTTTCCTCCAAAAGTCCGGTTATATCCGCACTCTCACTGATTGTCAACTTCGCCTCGCTCGCGGGCGTATATCTTACCCTGTACGCGCAGTTTATTGCAGTTGTGCAGGTTATTGTGTACGCAGGCGCGATTATGGTGCTTTTTCTCTTCGTGATAATGCTTATAAAGCCGGAATCGGATTTGGGAATTCTGCACGGGCATAAACCCTTCAAGCTGCTGACCATAACCGTCGGCCTGATTGTGCTTGCGCAATTGATATTTATTATCGTGTCAGGAAAACCGTCGACAACACTTACGGGAAATTCAGCAAGTGTTGAAATAGGGACCGTCGAGAAAATCGGCTGGGAACTGATGACAAATTACCTTCTGCCTTTCGAAGCGATAGGTTTCTTACTTCTCGCAGCCTCGATTGGCGCAATGGTTTTAGCAAAAAAGAAATTCGAGTAGAATATGATACCTGTAGAACACTATCTCTTCTTAAGCGCATTTATGTTTATTACCGGAGTGATCGGAGTTGTCACCCGCAGGAATGCAATTGTTGTTTTTATGTCAATCGAGCTGATGCTTAACTCGGCAAACCTGACTTTTGTTGCATTCTCCTCATATCTCGGTAACATTACCGGACAGCTCGTTGTGTTTTTTGTTATGGCAGTTGCCGCAGCCGAAGCCGCTGTCGGGCTCGCGATCATAATTGCCATTTTCAGGAACAAACTGACAGTGAACCTTGACGAAATCAACATCCTAAAGTGGTAATTCAGGAAGTTTATTAAAGATGATTGAATTAATTTATTTAACAGTTTTATTGCCGTTCATCGGGTTTCTGATCAACGGTTTATTCGGAAGAAAGATCAAAAATGAAACGGTGATCGGATGGATAGGGAGCGGAGCGATCGGCCTTTCATTTATCGTTACCCTGATGGCATTCTTCGAAACGCTCGCCAAACCGGAAACCGAACGACACTTTATTGTTCATTTATTTCAGTGGATGAAAGTTGACACGCTGAATATTCCGGTCGGATACCAGGTTGATCCGCTTTCTCTCCTGATGGCGCTGATAGTAACCGGAGTCGGTTTCGTGATCCACGTTTACTCTATCGGCTATATGCACGGCGACAAAGGATTCTGGAGATTTTTCGCCTACCTTAATCTCTTCATCTTCGCGATGATGAACCTTATCCTCGCAGACAACTTTGTTCTTCTTTTCCTCGGGTGGGAAGGAGTGGGACTATGTTCTTACCTGCTGATCGGATTCTGGTATGACAGGAAATTCGAGAAGAGTACAACTTCAGACGCTGCTAAAAAGGCGTTTGTCGTGAACAGGATAGGAGACTTCGGATTCCTCATCGGTATGTTTATTATCTATTTGAATTTTAATACGCTCCGGTTTGAAGAGGTTTTTGCCCAGATGCAGATCGGCGGAATTCCGGAGAGTGTATTTAATATGATCGCGCTGTTTCTATTCATCGGCGCGACCGGAAAGTCAGCTCAGATACCTTTGTACGTATGGCTGCCTGACGCTATGGCGGGCCCAACGCCGGTTTCAGCTCTCATCCACGCTGCTACAATGGTTACGGCGGGTGTTTATATGGTTGCGAGATGTTCTATCATTTACGCTTCAGCGCCTGCCATTATGACCGTTGTTGCTGTCATTGGTTTACTGACAGCGCTGTTCGCGGCCTCCATCGGACTTGTACAAAATGATATTAAAAAAGTGCTCGCTTATTCAACCGTAAGTCAGCTTGGGTATATGTTTCTCGCAATGGGAATGGGCGCTTTTACCGCGGGAATTTTTCACGTAATGACGCACGCGTTTTTCAAGGCGCTTTTATTCCTTGGCGCGGGATCCGTTATTCACGGAATGCACGAGGAACAGAACATTCAGAAGTACGGCGGACTCAAAAAGTATATGCCTGTAACTTACCTGACTTTTCTTATGGGCGCCATCGCGATTTCAGGAATACCGCCATTTGCTGGTTTCTTCAGCAAGGACGAAATACTCTGGAACGCTTACGCAAACGGCGGCCTTGTCTACTGGATCATCGGAGCATTTACAGCTATGATGACCGCGTTTTATATGTTCAGGCTATACTCCCTTACATTTGAAGGGAACGAAAGATTCGACCACCATCAGGTTCATCCTCACGAGTCACCGAAAGTAATGACAATTCCGCTTATCATTCTCGCGGTTCTTAGTGTCATCGGCGGATTTGCCGGAGTTCCGGTGATCTTTTCAGGTGAAGGAGGAAACCAGATCGAAAAATGGCTCGAACCGGTTTTCAGCCCGGCAAACTCGATTATTGCATCACACTCCGTGCATTCACATTTTGAAGAAATTCTCCTGATGGTTATTTCCGTTCTGGCAGCAGCCGGATCGATTATGTTCTCACGCTTCATCTACCTTAAGAAGAAAAATATCGCAGAGTCAGCTTCGATAAAATTCGCAGGGTTGAATAAACTCCTGTGGAATAAATATTATGTTGATGAGGGGTACGATAAAGCCGTTATTACTCCGATCTTCAAATTATCCGACAGTTTTCTCTGGAAAATTACGGACGTGAAGTTAATTGACGGCGTTGTTAACGGTACCGCAAAAATTATTGATGTGATCGGTTCAAGGATCAGAAAGATGCAGACCGGAGTCGCACAATTTTACGCAGTTGTAATGGTCCTCGGAATAGCGGCCGCACTTTTCTGGATTATAGCGAGTTTATAGAATATGGAAAATAATTCATTACTAAATTACCTTTTATTTACACCGCTTGCGGGCGCATTATTAATAATGTTCTTCCCGGCAGGTAAAAAGAATTTAATCCGTTATGCAGGGCTGGCAGTATCGCTTGCGGCATTTGTTGTCTCCCTTTTTGTTTATGCCGGCTTTAATAACGCAGTGTACAGTTTTAGTTCGTTCCAGTTTGAATTCAAGTATCAGTGGATCGAAGGACTGAACATTTCATATTTCGTGGGTATCGACGGACTTTCCCTGATTCTGATTCTGCTCACCACATTCCTGACTCCGCTGACGCTTCTTTCAACGTGGAGCTCGATCCAGAATAAAGTTAAAGAATTCACCTTCTTTATGCTCGTTCTGGAAATGGGAATGATAGGCGTATTTGTCTCCCTGGATCTTTTCCTCTTTTATATATTCTGGGAAGCAATGCTCATCCCGATGTATTTTATTATCGGAATATGGGGAGGGGAGAGGAGAATTTACGCGTCGATAAAGTTCTTTATTTACACAATGTTCGGAAGTTTGCTGATGCTTGTTGCTATCATCTGGCTCGCAGTAAATGCTTCCGCAACGACCGGCTATTTTACAACTAATCTTATTGAACTTTACAGTGTCGCTCCGACACTCGGAATCAATATCCAGGTTTACCTGTTCCTGGCATTCGCCTTCAGCTTCGCGATCAAAGTTCCGCTGTTCCCGCTGCATACCTGGCTTCCGGATGCGCACGTTGAAGCGCCGACCGCCGGCAGCGTTATACTTGCCGGAGTTTTGCTGAAGATGGGAACATACGGATTAGTCCGTTTCTGCCTGCCGCTGTTTCCGCAAGCCTCAGTGCAATATGCCGGATGGATAGCATTGCTGGCCGTTATAGGCGTTATTTATGGCGCACTTGTGGCAATGGTCCAAAAGGATATGAAGAAACTGGTTGCTTATTCATCAGTGTCTCACCTCGGATTTGTTGTTCTTGGAATATTCGCGTTTACTCAGGAGTCGATGCAGGGCGCAATTATCCAGATGATCAATCACGGTTTATCGACGGGCGCGCTCTTCCTTATGGTGGGTTTTGTTTACGAAAGAACACATACGCGTGAGATTGCAAGGTACGGCGGAATCGCGCGGATCGTTCCTGTGTACTCGACTTTTATGATGATAGTTACTCTGTCCTCAATCGGGTTGCCCGGGCTTAACGGATTTATCGGTGAGTTTTTAATCCTTATCGGTTCATTTAAATCACCGGTGCTCTCAAACTGGATGTTTACGATATTCGCCGCGAGCGGAGTTATATTCGCCGCTGTTTATATGCTTTGGATGTATCAGCGTGTCTTCTTCGGTCCGGTTAAAGATGAAAAACTTGAAAAACTTACAGATATGACCGGGACAGAGATGTTTATCGTTGCATCACTTATAGTATTTATAGTTTGGATCGGTGTTTACCCGTCTACTTTCCTGGGACTTACAGACACATATTCAGCATCGCTCGTTAATTCGATCCTGAATACAAACGGCATAATAACTAAATAAAAGAGTTAAGAAAGATGTTCTTAATAACAAGGTGGGATGACCAATGCACGTGATCCCGCCTTTCTATTTAGTTATACCGTTCGTCGCGATGCTTCTGCTGATCGCGACGGGGCCCATTCTTTTTCCTCACTTCTGGGAGAAAAATTATCCGGTAATAAGTATCCTGCTGGGGCTGATAGTAGGATCGCATTACCTTTTAGTTTACCGCGATTTTATCAGCCCTTACCACACGCTGCGGGAGTATCTTTCATTTATTCTCCTGTTAGGGTCTTTATTTACGGTTACGGGCGGTATACTTGTAAATCTTGAAATGGCCCCGACTCCGCTGAATAATGTATTGTTCCTTTTCAGCGGCGCCGTCATTTCGAATCTTATTGGCACCACCGGCGCATCGATGCTTATGATCAGGCCATACCTGAAAATAAACGGACATAAACTCAGGGCTTACCATATAATATTTTTTATATTCATTGTCAGCAATATGGGAGGCGCGCTGACTCCGATCGGCGATCCGCCTTTGTTTCTGGGGTTCCTGCGAGGTGTCCCATTTTTCTGGGTACTTGAGAATGTGATCACTTTATGGCTCCCGGCAATAGCGGCTGTACTGCTCATCTTCTATTTTATTGACAGAAAACATTCCAAGAGATTTGAAGATGAAATTGAGGAGAAATCGTTCAGTGTCCGGTTTATTGGCAGACGGAATTTTATATTTCTCTTACTTATTATTTTAGGAGTATTCCTCGATCCGGCTGTTTTCAGTTTCGTCCCGGAAATTACTTTTTTACCCCTGGGAGTGAGAGAAATTGTTTTTATTGCCATTTCGGTTTTATCATTCAGGTATGCTAATAAAGAAGCCATCGCAAAGAACGAGTTCAATTTCGGCCCGATTAAAGAAGTCGGTTACTTGTTCTTCGGAATATTTTTTACTATGATTCCTGCACTTCAGTTGGTGTCTTACGAGGCGTCAGTATTTAAAGACGCGCTTAACCAGACAACTTTTTTCTGGGCAACGGGTATAGCTTCTTCAATACTTGATAATGCTCCGACATACCTGAACTTTCTGAGCGCGGCGATGGGGAAGTATTCGCTTAACGTAAATCTACAGGGCGATGTGCGGCACTTCGTAACGCAGGATATGATATATCTGAAAGCAATATCTGTGGCTGCTGTTTTCTTTGGAGCAATGACCTATATCGGCAACGGCCCTAATTTTATGGTTAAGTCTATAAGCGAACGCTACGGCGTAAAAATGCCGGGATTTTTCGAATACATTTACAAATACTCTATACCGGTATTACTTCCGGTGTTTTTTATCGTGTGGCTTATAGTATTTCGTTAAGTATATGATAGGTTTATCTCCATTTTGATTTCAAATACTTGAGATAAACCCTTATTTTTAATATTTATTGTAAAAAATTTAATAAACGAGAATAAAATATATGGTGTTTACCAGTCAGGATCTGATCAGTCTTTCCCCCGTATTGTTGATAGCCGCGGGAATCCTAGTCACTCTTACAATCGAAATGTTTACCAAAGAGAGTGAAGGAATTCTGGGATGGTTCAGTTTCGCGCTTCTGCTAGGAGTGGCTTACCTTTCCCTCTTCCTAATAGATTCTCCTACGATGTTATTCGGAGAAAAGTTCGTTACCGGCGGAAGAGTTAATATATTTTTCTTCCTTTTCAATTTCGGAGCCGCGATAGTTGTCCTGCTGTCGATGGATTATATGAAGAAGGCGGGAATTTATTACGGTGAATACTATATAATCCTGATGTCTTCAGTGCTCGGTATGATGATGATTGCCGGCGCCACAGACTTCATTATGATATTCATCGGTCTCGAACAGATGTCGGTTTGCTTTTATATCCTCGCCGGATTCAACAGGAAAAATGAAAAGTCGCTTGAAGCAGCGCTGAAGTATTTCCTTCTCGGTTCCTTTGCAACCGGTTTCCTGGTATACGGCTTAGGTTTGATATACGGGACCAATGGCTCGCTCTCAATCACTGCGATGACATTGAATTATGAAGTTTTAAGATCGAATCCGATGTTCCTGACGGGAATGCTTCTGTTTATTATCGGTTTCTCATTTAAAATTGCCGCGGTACCTTTCCATATGTGGGTACCGGATGTTTACCAGGGAGCGCCAACCACAGTTTCTGCTCTGCTTTCAACAACAGGAAAAGTTGCGGCATTCAGCGCTCTTATTTTAGTTTTCTCACCGCTTATTCAGGCCGCATATCCTGCATTTTTTACTCCGGTTGTCGCGACACTTGCGGTGCTTTCTATGCTTTACGGAAGTATTGTCGCCATATCACAGAATGACCTGAAGAGAATGCTTGCATACTCTTCAATTGCGCACGCGGGATATATGCTCATTGGTCTGGCTGCCTGGAATGACAAGGGAATTTCCGGCGTCATCTTCTATCTCACTGCATACACATTTATGAACCTGGCGGCTTTCGGGCTTATCAGTCTAGTCGAAAAACGTGACCTGCGCGGAACCGAATTCAACGATTTCAAAGGGTTGGGCACGAAGCAGCCTCTTATTGCGGGACTCCTCGCGCTGACAATGTTTGCGCTATCAGGTATTCCGCCATTTGCGGGCTTCTTTGGTAAATATTATGTCTTTGTAGCCGCCATTGAATCAGGAATGACCTGGCTCGCCATTATTGGTGTGCTGTCCAGCGTTATAAGTGTTTATTTCTATTTAAGGCTCACAGTTGTAATGTACTTTGATAATTCTGATGAAATGGTTCTGATATCACCGACAACTTCAGCAATGCTCGGAATTATGATTTCGGTTTTACTGATAATCATTATGGGTGTCGCGCCGGGATCGATTCTTAATCTGATTAACAATACTTTATAAAAAATATGCTGCCATTATATACAACAGGCCAGGTAAGAAAAGTTGACAGCGATGCTATCAACTATTTCTCATACCCATCGCTTCTGCTGATGGAGAACGCCGCGATCAATTCTGTTAACATTTCGATCGAGAAACTCAGTCTCGATTCCAAGTATGACCGGATTGCCGTGATATGCGGAAAGGGAAATAACGGCGGCGACGGTTTTGCTATTGCCCGTCATTTCGCTCTCAGGGGCTACAAAGTTGAAGTATTCTCATTATACAAGGATGAAGAACTTACTGATGACGCCACAGTTAACTGTCAGATCCTTAAAAAATTATCTGAAGCATTACCTGATATCTTCGTTGGTTCAATAAATTCAAGCTATTATAAAGCAGCCTTGCTAAGTGCCACAGTAGTTGTAGACGCAATTCTGGGCAGCGGCGCCAAAGGCAAATTATCGGCCGAGATCTCAGAGACGGTAAAGTTCCTTAATGAACTTCCTGCCAAGAAAGTTGCGATCGATATTCCTACAGGCGTTGACGGAGATACAGGATATTATTTCCCTGATGAAGCTTTCGCGGCAGATCTTACAATTTCACTCGGCGAATTCAAAATGGGTTTATTCACACCCAAAGCTCTTGAAGTATGCGGCGATATCGTAAGGGGAGATATCGGAGTTGACAGATCAATGTACCTTAATGAGGGTGCGGCAAACTATCTCATTGAACCGGAAGACGCATATTTCTCGCTTCCCGAACGTGAGAGAACACTGCACAAATATTCCCACGGCAGGGTACAGGCAATTGCCGGATCGAAGTTTTTTCCGGGAGCTGCGTTACTTGCCGCCCATTCCGCATTAAAAATAGGCGCCGGCGCTGTGAAAATCTTCGCGCCTGTTTCACTGAAGGATATGATTTTTCCAACACACGAGTCGGAACTGGTTTTTGACTTCTATGAGGACCGTAAAAAAGGTTTTCTGACCGTTGAAGTTGCGAAAAAATTATGTAAAGAGATGGACTCGAGTAAGGTCATCCTTATCGGGCCGGGCCTCGGCAGGGATGCACAGACGAAGAAAGCAATTGTTGCCCTCATTAAGGCAACCGCCGACATTCCGGGAGTTATTGACGCTGACGCGCTCAATGCGATTTCCGGAGGCATTTATACTACGCTGAATCTCAAGAACAAGATACTCACTCCGCATCTTGGCGAATTTGCCGTATTGACCGGAATGAAACCTGCTGATATTGAAAAAGATGTTTATGCAGCAGGCAGAAGATTCACTGAAGAAACAGGCGCTTATCTTATTCTCAAATCCGCCAGAACTATGATTTTTTCTCCTGAGGGAAATACTTTTGTCAATTCACTCGGAAACTCCGGTATGGCAAAGATAGGCACAGGAGATGTTCTGACGGGTGCAATTGCGGGGCTGCTTGCGCAGTCAAATGATCTGGAGAGTGCTGCAATCTCGGGCGTGTTTTTACACAGCCTGTCCGCAGATTTATTGAAAGAGAGGGAGACGGAATATGGGTATACAGCCACGCAGATCAAAGAAAATTTACCCGGGGCGATTAAATTTTTACAGAAGTCTTTTGCTTAATTATTTAAAGCAACACCGGGCTAAACTGGTATATTTCCCGCTTGCGCTTTACTGGGGAGCATTGCTGATCGGCACTTCGTTGCCGGGAAGCAAAGCGCCAAATATAACTGTGAACGACAAGATACAGCATCTGGCTGCATTTGCAGGACTCGGGGTTTTATTGTCGATGACCCTTTTTGTTCAGGAAAAATACAAATTATTAAACCGGCATTTTATGCTCTCATCATTAGCCATAATTACAATTTATGCCGCATTGGATGAAATACATCAGATATTCATACCCGGCAGGTCAGCAGATCCGTTTGATCTCCTTTCGGATTTTCTCGGCGCGGTCATCGGCGGATTTTTGTTTATTCTGTTTAAAAATAAATTTCTTCAATAATCTTAAGTATTCTTTAATTAGTTCTTTTACAAATACACAATGAGATCCAGCAGGAAAAAAAGCTCCGGAAAGCAGTGGAAAGTCCTTATCCCAATCGGACTTGTTGTAATTGAACTATTTATTCTGACTTACCTGAAATACAGGAATCAGGGGCTTTCCCTCGACTTCTACGGAATAACCTACACCGGTAATATTATCAATGCAGTGCTGACTCTTGTGCTGATCGCGGAGATTACGATTCTCAGCATCAGGAAAAGAAGCATTGAAGTATTCAAAGGCGCTTACTATTTCTTATCGATATCCTTTTTAAGCCTTCTGGCCGGCGGCTGGATATATAATTTCCACCCGATTCAATACCGTTACTATATCTCCGGTTATCCGATCAATCATTCGCTCGCCGGTATCTTTTTCCTGATATTTCAGATAACACAGATCATCTGGATAAGTTACCTTTGGCTTCTTCTTTTTAAGGTTAAGAGCCTGATTCTTCTCAGGTCTTTCGCGAACGGAATTTTTGTGATCAGTTTATTGCTCATCTTCGCCGTTTCATATTCACAGTTTTTGCAAAATCTAAACAAACAGCTTCTCGGAAATAAGAAAAGCGATATTGGCGTATTGTTCGGAGCTGCTGTAATATCAAAAGACAAACCTTCGGTAACCCTTAAAGGAAGAATTGATAAGGCTGCAGAGTTGTACAAAAGGGGACAAATACAGCAGATACTCACAACGGGGGGGAATGCTCCCGGCGAGCTCTCAGAAGCGGACGTTGCATACAAATACCTTGTGCTAAGCGGTGTTCCTAAAGACAGGATAATCAAAGAAAACAAGACAGTCTCAACGGCGGGACAGATCGCTTACATTAAGCAGAGATACTTTCCAACAGGAATATCTGATATTTCCGTGACGGTGATAACTGATAAATATCACCTGAACAGAATAAATGAAATGAGTAAATTTTTTAAGATAAAATTAAAATACGCAGGTACCGATACGGAGTTCCGTACACAGAACCTGATCTTCTACAAGGTCAGGGAGGGTGTGGCGCTTCTGTTATTCTGGTTATTCGGAATTTGATAAGGATGATAAGATTTTATGAGTGACAAAACATTAAGACGAAGGATCATAAGAGAAAAAGTACTTCAGGTGCTTTACGCTTATGAAATGAATCCTGAAGGGCTTGACGCCACGATTCAGTATATATCAGGTGAAATTGAGACAGAGGACGGAAAAGAATTCGCATTGGATCTGATCAGGAAAATTGTCAGGTACAAAGCTGAATTGGACCAGCTGATCACTGAAAATCTGACGAACTGGGCGCTCGACAGGGTAGCGCTGATTGATAAAATTCTTATAAGAATGGGAATCTGCGAACTTCTTCACTTCTCAGAGATTCCCGTGAAAGTGTCACTTAATGAAGCCGTGGAAATTGCCAAGGTTTACGGAACCAAAGACAGCGCGAAATTTATAAACGGCGTCCTTGATTCCATAGCTAAAGATCTTGCCGAAGAAGGTAAAATTTATAAAACAGGCCAGGGGCTTTTAGATAATTAAGCCTTGAAGTAAGGTTTAATTACAGAGACGATCTCATCCTGCACTAACCTGTTCGACGCAAGCACCTGCTTTGTAAAAATATCTGTTTCATTCCCGCTGAAATCCGTTACGATTCCTCCCGCTTCTTCAACGAGCAGTTTTCCGGCACAAATATCCCACGGGTGAAGATGCACTTCCCAGAAAGCATCAAAGATACCGTCCGCCACAAAACAAAAATCTATTGCTGCGGAACCCAGCCGCCTTACTGCCCTTGCTCTTTTTATAAAATCAACGAAAATTTCCAGTGCGTGCCCGGGATTATCCGCTATATCATAAGGAAATCCTGTAACCAATAGCGAATGCTTTAATGTATCATTTTTACTTATTGCAAGTTTTCTTCCTCCTTCGAAAGCGCCTGCGCCTTTTTCGGCATAATAAATTTTACCTCGCATCACGTCGTTAACAACTCCGGCTATTATCTCGCCGTTTTTCATTAATCCGATTGATACCGAAAAAATCGGCAGGCCGTGCGCAAAATTTGTGGTACCGTCCAGCGGATCGATGACCCAGAGATATTCTGAACCTCTGTTTTTGTCCGATCCTTCTTCAGCAAGGATTCCGTGTGCGGGGAAATTTTTTGAGATGTAATCAACTATCAGTTTCTCTGATTTTTTATCGATTTCCGTAACAAGATTTGAGTCGTTTGTTTTATACTCGATTTCGATTTTTTGACGGTAGCCGCTTCGGACAACCTCACCCGCGAGCGCGGAGACTTCCAGAATTTTCTCTAACATAGTAAGTATTAATTCACTTTCATTTTTTACACTCCAAATTTAATCTTTATCGGGCAAATATCTGAGGTCCATTTCAGCAGCATTTTATTGGAAAGAATTTTATAACTTAAAAAGATAAATAAACGGATTTTTATATGGCCAGGCTTCTCTTCATCATTTTTTGTATAACATTCGCTTCCCGCGCTTTTGCTCAGAAGGAATATTTTGATATTCTCAACAGTCAGTCACCTTATCATAACGCATCTGCTGAACAGAGGAATTCCAAGGCATTCAGCAGGGAGAGGGCGTTTTTCGATGAGAGAGCTTATCCTTACGGAGTTATACCGAAAAATGCGTATTTAAGTGCAATAGAGCAGAGAAATGCGTTAAGGACAAACCGGGGATACGCGCCTTCGCAGATCAAATGGGTCAGTCTTGGCCCGACACCGGGATACTACTTTTCATACGGAAATATATCCTCCAGGATTGTGACAGCAGCATTTAATCCGCAGGATCCTCAGACGATCTATATCGGCCCTGCCAATGGCGGTGTCTGGAAATCAACGAACGGCGGTCTAAACTGGAGCCCTCTCTCAGATAACGAATCCTCATTATCGATGGGCGCGATTGCGGTCGACAGATTTAATCCTAACATCATATACGCCGGGACAGGCGAAGCCACATACAGCGGCGCCTCTTATTACGGCAGGGGTTTACTCAAATCCACAGATGCGGGACAAACCTGGCAGCAGATCACATCCGGACTCCCTTCGTCATCTTATTTTTCGCGGTTAATAATACACCCTTCCCGCAGCAGTGAACTTTTTGCCGCACTCGGAAGTTCCGGTTTATACCGCAGTACAAATTCAGGCGTAACCTGGCAGATCGCGGTTTCGGGCAGATGCGATGATGTACTCTATTCGCTGAGCGGCGATACCGTTTTTGCGATCGGTTCCGGAATCGGCGGTATTAAACGGTCAACGGATGCCGGGGCTACCTTTCAGTCATTTTCATCCGGGCTGCCTTCGATAAGCCGGGCACATTTCGACTACTGCCTTTCATCCCCTAATGTTTTTTATTGTGCAATTTATAATTCTTCTGCGACCACAGTAACTGTTTATAAGTCGGTTGACTATGCACTTACCTGGAGCCAGGTTGCCACCGCAACTGACTTCCGCGGTTCACAGGCTTGGTATGATCTGCATTGCAAAGTTGCTCCTGATAATCCGGCTATCGCCTATGTCGGGACTATTGATCTGTGGCGGACGCAGGACGGAGGAAATACATTTTCCAATATTACACTTGGATACTCAGGCGGGTCCGTTCACGTAGATCAGCATAACCTCGTATTTCATCCGGCCCAGCCGGGCACTTTTCTCTGTGTGAATGACGGGGGAGTCTGGAAATCGACTGACTACGGAAACAATTTTACTAATCTTAACAGTACACTCACTCTTACACAGTTTTACCGGATCACCGCAAGCCCGTTCGCGCCGGCGAGGATACTTGGCGGAACACAGGACAACGGAACACAACAGACTTACTCCACACTTAATTGGGCTGCGGCATTCGGCGGTGACGGCGGGGAGGTTTGTTTTAATCCGTTTGACCAGAACTATATCATCGGTGAAACTCAGAATAACGGTATGGTGAGAACCACCAACAGCGGCGCTTCCTGGGTAAATGCCACATCAGGGATTTCATCCACGGAAACCCCCGCCTGGGTCGCGCCTATAATCGCGCATCCTTCGGTATCGGGAGTTTTCTATACGGCGAGACAGAAGGTTTATAAAAGTACAAACAACGGCCAGAGCTGGACCGCCATTTCAACCGCGAATGTAAACGGCACCAGCGCAGTACGCGAAATGGCAATCAGCAAAACCCGTCCGGATCTTATGTATGCCTCATCTGCGGGTGTTTTGTTCCGCTCTGAAGACGGAGGCATAACCTGGACGAATGTTTCCGTAAACGGATTGCCGAATAAGACAATAAGTTCAGTCTATATTCATCCTGAAAATGCCGACATCGCTTTAGTGACGTACCTTGGATTCGGCGGCGGCAAGGTTTATAAGACAACAAATTCAGGTGCATCCTGGGTGAGTATCAATGGAAACCTTCCTGACTCACCTGTGTCCGATATTTTTATTTACACAGAAGATATTATCAATCCAAACACATACTTCATTGCCACGGATGTGGGGGTTTTTTATACCAAGGACAACGGATCAACCTGGGTTGAAGCATTTGACGGTCTGCCGAACACTGTGATTAAACACCTCGATTATTCTCCGGGGAGGAAGGTGTTGCGGGCAGGCACGCACGGCAGGGGAGTGTATGAAGCTTATATTGATTTTGCACTGCCTGTGGAACTTAAACTTCTTACCGCCGATTTTGCGAATGGAGCAGTAACCCTGCAATGGATCACCGCAACAGAAACCAATAACCACGGTTTCGAAATACAAAGGAAATTCAAGGGTGAGGACTGGACCAGTATAGGCTATGTTCCGGGACACGGTACTACTCTGAATGAAAACAGATATTATTTTGAAGATCAATTTATATCAAGCTATACCGGAACCGCGCTTTACAGGCTTAAGCAAGTAGATTTAGACGGGTCATTCCTTTACTCCTCAATTGTTGATGCCGAGATTAAAGCCGTCTCACATTTTTTGCTTCAGCAGAATTATCCTAATCCGGTTAATCCTTCAGGATCGACAACCATCGGATACTCTGTCAGTTCTCCGGGAAATGCGGAAATCTGTTTGTATAACTCAATGGGTGAAAAAATTAAGACCTTGTTCAGCGGCCGGAGAGACGCAGGGGAGTATCAGATACTGCTAAATACAAATGACCTTCCGTCCGGAATTTATTTCTACAGACTGCAGAGCAGTACCGGGCAAATTAACAGGAAGCTGACGGTTCTGAGATAATGGTGAACTTTAATAATGTGATTAAGTTACCCGGGGTAAGTTAGAACAGGCTGTCAGAAATTCATAGTTAGAGTTAAGCGGATATCGGTTCCGCCGCTGACTCTTGGCTGCTCTTTGACCCAAATAATCTGTGTCGGCGGGCGTTTCTTTCTGATCTCCTTCTTCTGATATACGGGAGCGAACTGGACAAGATCCAGCTGCAGCGCATACGCGCTGAACTTATACTTTATCTCTGAACTTATCTGCAGAAGGCCAAGATATTTTATCTCATCATAACTGTCAAAATAATCCCTGACTCCGAAAACGAGATATTCCGGCTGCCAGGTATCGATTTCTGATTGGGGAGTCAGGTGATATAACTGAATGCCCGGTACAAACGAAAAATTTCCGCTCCCCAGTTTCACTTTTGAACCCACATTAAACGCACTGATTTCCCCGTTGACCCTGAAATTCAGTCGGTTTGCTATGATTGAAGTTACAACCGATGTGAAAGGCCAGGCCTGCATATTTCCAACACCGAAAATCTTTAACCAGTAATAATCAAAGCTGAATTCCGGTTGTGTTAAATAATCCTTCAGTTCGAACTTAATCGAAAAATTCGAATAGCTGATAGTGGGTATTGTGATTACACTGAACGGAAGGTTATCGCAGAGCAGAAAGATCTTCTGTTTAGCATTTAACCTGGAGAAGGAACCGGTCAGCCTGAAACTTTTCTTCCTGTGGTTATAATCAATTTTGAAAAACTCAATTTCCGGCTTGTCGATATATCCGTAGGCCGAGTCAAAACTGTTCTCGATCTGAAGATTTTTGGTATAGTTAAGTTCAACATCGTTTAATCCCGGCCTGATATTTATTCCGAATGAAGTTGAGATAAGATAGTACGGATTTTTATTCTCCACGGTGAATCCCTCACCCATATAACTCCCTCCGGCTGAGAAGGGGATGTAGGTTTTACTGTAAGAAAAATCCGAGAAATAAATCGGGAGTGCGCTGTTCCTGAAGCCGTAACTGATTTTATAACCCGTAAGCAATTTTCCGTGGCCGCCGGACAACTGTATTTCCGGGACGAGGTAAAAAGACCTGAAACCGCTCTTTACTTTCAGCGATAAATAATTTTCTTCATTAATAAATTTTTGATTGGAATTATTCTTGCTGTTTGATGAGACAGCCCTGAAAATATTAGATCCAATATTTCCGGCTAATTCAAAATTTTCGAATACGGAGGTATAAGAGATATTATTATTAAATATGTAAGAGTAAAAACTGCTGAAGGATGTTTTTTCGGCGTAAAGATTAAAATAACGGGAGGAATAAGAAATCTGATCGTGAGGATCTGATGAATCAGGCTGCGCCGCCAAGAACGGCGCAGCCCGGAAAAACAGAATCAGTGCGAATACAAACCGCAAACTACGGAGTTATTGAGAGAGTATTCGAGTAAACAGTGTTATACGGTACTAAAGTATTTCCCCACGACCAGGCCTGGCACCGCAGGCGATAAGTATAATTAATGCCCGGAGCGATGTTGTTCCAGTCATTATACGAATAGCTCATCCATCCGCCGAATGACTGCTGGTCCTCGAAATTACCGGAACCCGCTTTACGCTCCATGATGAAATAACTGTATCCGCTCTGTTGGCCTTCTACGGTCCAGTTAACTTGTATCGAGTTAGTGAATGCCTGGATGCCTGTCAGGACAGGGGCCGTATAAATATGGAACTGGCAGTAGAAGTCACTCTTGGACTGAACATAAACTCTCAGGTTAGTATCCAGCGATGTGTAATCTACGTATCCGTTTCCGTAATTCAATTCTGCGCGGGTGATCATATCCGGAGTATTCGTAACATCTTTAATGAACCACTCGGTATCTTCGTACGGATCAATCGAAAACGATTTTGTATATACTTTATTCGACTGTGTCGTTAGTCTCACTGTAACATCAAGCCCGTTTGATGACCACCAGGGATCCTGTGCGCCGAACTTCAGGGCATTAAATGCGAACCTGAAGGCGAATTCTTCATCAATACGCAACAGTCTTTTGAGTGTTTCGTTTGTCATACCGGGGAACAATCCTGCCATTGTAGGATCAGGGAATGTGAAATCCGCGTATGTCTGCGCATTGAATTTGAATTTGATATCATCCGTGCCGGATGCTTCAACTGTATAAGCAGGCAGGAATGCAGTCTTCGGGTTCTGCGGCATATTAGCGAAGAAATTGGCTATGTTGACGCGTACTGTATAGTCATTACCGTCTGAATCGCCGTCAATGATATCGATCGTCTGTTCGGTGTTAAAAGCGTTTATGACTTTGTCGAGATATTTCTTTACAGTATCAATGTCCTGCTGTTTGATAGTTCTGTCGCCGCTGTTTCCGATTTTAACAACAGCATCGGGCCTGCGGCCGGAGAATGTTTCAAGTGAACTGATACCCTGTTTCATTTTATTAAGCGCGCCGAGGAAGTCGTTCTTTACGTTCTGCGCCCGGGTCTGTCCGTCGGTGTTCATATAGAAAAAATTAGTGCTTGTCGGCTGTAAAGCCGCAACAATTGTAGCCTGATTATAATCAGCCAGATCAAATTTATAGATCAGGGTTGACTCAAGTACAGACGCCATCATATTAAGCAACGCATCGGTAAAGTATACTTCGGTCACATAAATCGTTACGATATCAAAATTATTATCGCCCTGCATCCTGCCGGTGACGGTAAATGTGAAATTAGGATTCGATTCACATTCCGCCAGGCGGGCCTTAGCATATTCCATCGCGGGGAGCAATTTTTCTCGGATAGCTGCCTGGACTCTGCTAAGCAGAGGGGGATCAACAAGTGCGAGTTTCTGAACGCTGAACAGCGCTGCCGCGATATTCTCAGTCGGTATTCTCATCTGCTGAGTGTTCGCAGGGATCAGGCTTTTTTTCAGCGATCCGAGAACCGGACTGTTGTTCATACCCGTATTTTCGCCGTTCATAGCGCTCTCGAACTGTTTGATCAGATTGTTAACCATCGTATCAGAGTAGACGGCAAATATCTCGCTTAGAGCAGCGCCGTATTTTGCAGTGTAGTTGTTTGGATCCAGGGTGATTGCTTCGCGGAAGGTGGCATTCATTTGTTTCCATCTTAATTGATCGAAATCCGATGCATTCTGGAAGTTGCCGTTGATCATCATATACATATCATCTTCCATCATTTTATAAGCGGCATCAGACTTTTGCTTGGAAGCGGTAGGATCAGTACCCTCTCCCGTTTGATTCTCTTCGCACCCAGGTACGAAGGCAATGAGTAAAAAGAGCAATAAAAAGTAGAGTGGACTCTTAACTCGCATAATAACCTCAAATAATTTACAAGAGAAACCTATTAAATCTTTAGATAAAATGCAATGTTATTCATCACATTGGAATAATTATTATATTTGTTTATCAATATTGAATCCGCATCCGCCCTCATTAATAGCGGACGGAATCATTTGTATTTGGACTTTGATTAACTTAGAACAGGATTGCACGTGTTCACACGCGTTATATTTGCGCTTCATTTGTTTTTGTTTTTTTTATCCGTTAGCCACTATCCGCAGAGTATCACCTGGAGCGAAATATCCACTCAGTATGCGCTTCCGCAGGGAGTGAATTTGTATAAGGGGACCAGAACATCCCCCGCGCTGAATGTGTGGTACCTGAAAGTTGATCTGAAGAAAGGAAATGTAGCTGTTAAACCATACTTAAATCCCGCGGGCAAAGAGGGGATTACTGCGTTTTCGGGCAGATTTAATGCTATTGCGGCCGTCAACGGCGGTTATTTTGATCTGGCGAGCAATGCCTCTTATTCAGCGCTGATTAATCCCGGGACCGTATTGGCTAAGAATATCGCGAGTGTGGTGCGGGACGGGAAGACTTATATTTTGACGCGCAGTTTCTGGGGAATCAAAGAAACAAGGGATATGTCGGTGGATTGGATCTATCATTTCGGTAACCGTGTAATTGATATGTATGCTTTTAAATCGCCGACGCCAAATGTGTCTGGCACGCCGGCTCCGGCACCGAGCCCGTTGAATGGTTCACCCGGTTATGAAATTATCGCAGGTATCGGCGGAGGCCCGACACTGATAGACAATGACACAATTAAGATTACATACAACGAAGAAGTTTTCTGGGGTTCCGGGGTGGGGCTGTCAAACCGCGATCCTCGAAGCGCGATTGGTTTTACCCGTAACAAGGAAGTTATTCTGCTCGTTGCTGACGGCAGGCAGGCCGCAAGCGAGGGGCTGTCACTGCCGGAACTCGCGCAGCTGATGAAAGACCTCGGGTGTATTGAGGCTATGAATCTTGATGGCGGCGGCTCATCTCAGATGGCTGTCGGAACAACTCTTATCAACAGGCCTGAAGGCTCAACTGCACAGAGGCTGATTCCCACTATGGTTGCCGTTACAGTCTCAGATTCACTTCCGCTTTTACCTCCGGTATTTTTCAATAAAGTTATTGATTCCGGCGATTCATCCTGTTCACTTAACGGAAGCGGATGGACCGTCTCTGGTATCAGCGGATACTGGGGAAGTACACCTTCGCTTATTTGTCCTTCCGGAAACGGGGAGCAGTACGCAAAATTCAAATTGAGGCTTCCCCGTGCAGGCGCTTACAGGGTGGACGCGTGGTGGGTTGCCGCATCCAACCGCGCAGCAAACACACCATTCGTAGTCAGGCACGCGAACGGAACGGATACTGTCAGGGCAGATCAGTCAATCAACGGCCTTAAATGGAATACTATAGGAACATTTAATTTTTCCGGAACAGAAGCCGATGAGGTACTAATTACAAATAATGCACAGACGGGACAGAATGTCTGTGTGGACGCGATAAGGATATTGTCATTCGATACCACTATGACATCCGCGGAAAAGGTCCCCGATCAGGGATTTAACTTTGAGTTATATCAGAATTATCCCAATCCGTTTAACCCTGAAACAACTATCAGTTTCAGGCTCCGCGCTTCTGAAGACGTAAGTTTATCCGTTTATGATTTAATTGGTAAAGAGATAAGTCTGATTAAAGGAGAAAAGAGGGAGGCGGGAGTTCACAATTTTGTTTTACAATCGTCCGCCTATAATTTAAGTTCCGGAGTTTATTTATGCAGGCTACAGGCAGGGGATTACTCAAGAACCGGAAAGATGATCCTTCTCAAGTAATCCCGGAAATAAACCAAACCGCAAAAATATTAGCCGCCCCGGGCGCTATCTGGATACCGCCACCATTATATCATAAATGATCGCAGCGAAAGCAGCCGACACAGGTATAGTTAAAATCCAGGCCCAAAGCAGATTTATAGTTACCTTCCATCGAACTGCTGATACTCTTTTAATTATGCCTGAACCTATAATACATCCTGTGATAGTATGTGTGGTGCTGACAGGGATACCGGCCGCAGCTGTCGCGAATAATGTTATAGCGCCTGCCGTTTCTGCGGAGAATCCTTCGAACGGTTTTAATTTAGTTATCTTTTGGCCCATAGTTTTAACTATTCTCCATCCGCCCGACATAGTGCCAAGGGCTATGGCACCGTGGCAGGAAAGTACAACCCATAAGGGGATTTCCGAATTTTTTGTTAACACTCCTCCTGATACCAAAGCGAGGAAGATAACTCCCATCATCTTTTGAGCATCATTGGCGCCGTGGCCAAGGCTGTATGCCGCGGATGAAACAAGCTGAAGGGTCCGGAAATGTTTGTCAACTTTGTATGGCGTCATATTCTTGCAGATTTGGATGGTGATATATGACAAAAGGACTGAAGCAATAATTCCGATGATAGGGGCAAGAAAAATAAACGAAGTGATACTGATAACTGATTTCATAAATACAGCAGAAAACCCTGCCTTTGCTACCGCTGCCCCAACCAGGCCACCAACCAGAGTATGAGAGGAACTTGACGGTATACCGAACCACCAGGTTAAAAGGTTCCAGATGATGGCGGCGATCAGTCCTGCTCCGACAACGG
>CAIMOS010000352.1 GCA_903843135.1 uncultured Ignavibacteriales bacterium
GAATCAAGATAGGGTATAGTTTCAGTAACGACCCTCACCCCTGAAGGGAGAGTAGTAAATTTAATTTCGGTCAAATTTCAACAGTTTTTTAATAAAGAAACGTCAAATATATTGATTCGGGGGTAGCCTTGCAAGGCAGTAAAATTAATTGATAATGGATAATGGATAATTGATAATTTAAAATGGAAAATAGAAAATGGTTCATATTCTCATTCTGAGCCGATTATTTCCGGTCGAAAGCTCTATTCCTCCCTTATGCCAATATCCGCCACCCCCCTATAACTGTAACTGTAACTGACTCTGTAACTGACACTGTTAACTGCCAAAACTTAGTTCTATCAGCAAAATCTCCGGCCGGGCTGTAGTTTTTATTGGGGGGCCCCAGGTGCCGAAACCGCAGGAAACATAATAATGAGTATTCCCCTTTTGGAGGTATCCGTAACTGAGTTCGTAGACTTTTTTAGTTATGAAATTGAACGGGAAAAGCTGACCGTGATGTGTATGCCCGGATAACTGCAGATCCACCTGGTTTTCTTCCGCCTCATTCAGGTGAAATGGCTGATGGTCAAGAACGATAACCGGGAGATTTTTATTCAGCCCGGTAAGAAGTTCATCAAGTTTTTTACGTTTCTTCCCCGCGAAACTGTTTGAGCTTCTGTCTTCCCTGCCGACTACGTAGAAAGATTCATCGATCAGCACAGCTTCATCCCTCAACAGTTTTATGCCGTGTTCAGTCAGATATTTATCCGCCTCATTCACGCCGCCTATGTACTCGTGATTTCCGTTAACAGCGTAAACGCCATATTTCGCGCTGATCTCCCTGAGAAGTTTCCCGAGATCATTCCTGATCACTACACCAAGATCCTCATCGAGAATATCTCCGGGGAATAAGATAATGTCTGCTTTGAGTGAATTCAATTTATCCTTCAGCCCCCTCACTCTGCGCGGACCGATTATGGATCCCAGGTGGATGTCGCTTGCCATCGCAATGCGAAGGGATTTAAGCTTGCCTGCTGACTTTCCGATACTGAGGTTTAGCTTTTTAATCCTAACCATCCTCGCATTTATATATCCTGCCAGTGTAAGCAACACCGCCGCGGCTGCAACATAAGCGCTGATTGTCTGCCTGTTCTTAAAGCTCACAAAATCGATAGTGTCTCTTGTCCCGGGGAAAAGTACGTTTATGATATAAACCGGTTCAGTGATCAGGAACCCGAGTAATAGATATACCATAACCGCCAGATAGAAGGAACCTGAGTAAACAATAAAACGGGAGATTGGCCCGCCGTAACTTTTCTCAAGTTGTCTTCCGATTATGTATCCGAGAGCAAGAATTATAAAAATTGTCGTTGATAGCCAAAAGTAGTCCGGCGGGAATAACGTATTCAGCCTGAAGAAGATATAGGTGTTTACGACCGTTAAAAATGAGAATACTATAGAAAAGAAAATGATGAACTGTTTTTTCATATTACGGATGAATTCAAATCTTATAAATTTTAAAGTACAATTATAACCAGTACGGTAATACAGAAAAGCATAAAAAAAGAGACGCCCCGTTATGGCAGCGTCTCTTGTAATCTTTCAGAATTGAGGCTGAATATCAGTCTTTCATTCTTCTTCCTTTTTCCTCGTGGATAAAGAGCCAGGAAACGACACGGCCGAGACTGACTTCGCCGAAGTTGTTCCAGTAATCGAGCGTCCTGACGTGGCGTGAACTTGTATCGTCCTTGTCAATAGCCGATGCTTCCGCCATCAGGTCTTTCAGACGTCGCTGCCAGACTTTCATATTTTTCACACGGAGATCGACCCATCCGTCAGAGGCCCACAGCTCGATGTTCTCTTTCGTTACGGGCAAATATTCAGCGCCGGTGTTGACAGGGATTTTCATCTCGTTGCCGCGCAGAACTTTTTTGCCGTCGGGCAATAGGACCGGGATACCTATTGAGAGCATCTGGTTCCTCAGATCCGCGTTGGTGCTGATAAGTTGTGTGCATTCTTTCGATAAAGCAGCGGCAGATTTTTCTGTGATGCCTTTCATTGTCTTCGCGACAGTGGAAAGAAGGTGGAGTTCATAAAGTAACTTCGACAATTTTGGAGGCCCGAGCATTTCAAAGGCAACGCTGGAAATGTTGTGCTGCTTTTCAAGCTGCGCCAGTTTTTCGACAGCGAAGTGCTGCATATAACCCGCGCGGTAAGTAGGGTTTAGCGATGCATTATCAAGGGCGTTAATGACATCGTGTCCGGTATTTCCGCCTTTGATTTCGAAAATGATATCTCCTGCAATCTCTTCCGGAGTCACAAATTCCATCTGCTTCTGGGCGGAAATGGCTTCGAACTCGCCGCGGGAGAATATGCCGTTCTCGCCGGTATCGATATAAACCGATTTCAGCGGTTTACCGGATTTCCTGAAAGGCACCTCGGGGTTGAAATACAATTTATCTTTCAGATCAATCGCATTCGCGAAATCTACATCGACAAGTTCAATCTCTTTTCCGCGCCTTTTTACAGAACCAAATTCAATTTTCTTCCACGCGATTGCGGCTGTTGGTTTCAGCTCTTTTGTAATCGCGGTATCAGGTGTACGCGCCATCAGGAAGAGCAAAAGAGTGTGTGCGCCTGCGACTGCAGATTTACTCAGCAGCACTCGCGACGGCCTTTCCTCGCTGTGAGTATAGGGGATATTCAACCCCATACCGCCGGTACCGCTTGTGCCTATCTTAAAATAGATTTCGGTTTTTGCCTCGTGCATAGAATTATACAGGATTTGAATATGCCTGATAAGCTGGGGGATGTACATTGTGCAAAGAAGTTTTTCCGTCTCCGCAAGAATGTCTTCCATCTTCGGATTGTTGGAAACTTTATACTGGATCCTCTTGTATGTTGTATAAACATCCTGGTATGCAATACCGGTCGCAGTATTAATACAATCAATAATTATATGAGGCTTATATCTTTTGATAAGTTTGTAAAGTGAGCTTGCCTTTAGTATTTCATTACTAAGCTCATTCATTGTATCGCCCATCAGCACTTTACGTGATTTTGGATCTTCAAGCAGTTTCAGACGGTCAGAATCTTTGAACTCTTCCCTTACCAGCACGTTGCCCCACCAGGGTACAAAATAATTTTTGGGAAGATTCGGAAAAGTTTTTTTAAGAGATTTGACTGCGTCGAGGGCTTCAGATTTATTGAGAGATGTTACAATAATCTGTTTCGGTTTTTCGGGGATGAGCTTGCGGATTACAGCATTCCCAACCAATCCCCATCCTCCGAGAACGAGAACGGATTTGTCTTTAATGTTCACAGTAATATACCTGCGTTAATTAATAATTTTTGTATAAGAAAGTTACTACTTTTCTGAGGGAAGAAAAAACGAACATTTTTGAATACAACGCGGGAAAAAGTACACTGCCGTCTCTTTGACTTACAAAATCTGAGGCAGAGTTACCTTAAAAACAGTCTTCCAGTCTCCGCCCGGTTCCAGCTGAAGGCGCCCCCCAAGGCTTTCGATAAAGCGTTTTGACAATTTCAATCCAAGCCCCATCCCGCCCGGCTTTGTCGTAAAGTTTTTATTAAAGATTTTCCCTTTCACTTCTTCCGGAATGCCGGCGCCGTCATCAGCAATAATTAGGTCGAAGAATTCTTCGTTGGAAGTGAGTTCAAACTGAATTTTTTTCGCGCCCGCCTGGATCGAATTTCGGATAAAATTAATCATCATCCGCCTGAGCTGGGAAGTGTCCCCCATTATTAAAGCTTTTTTCTTTTTTGTGTTAAAAGTAAGTTTCACTTTTTCATCGGTATATAGAACAAGTACGTCCCGTATAACAGGGAGAAGATCAATTTTCTCCAGTTTTGCGCTCGGCATTTTAGCAAACCGCGAGAATTCATTCGCGATCTGGCTGAGTATATCAACCTGATTCAGAACTGTAGCCGTTATTTTGTTAAATATCTCATCAAAGTCCGGCGCTTTATCCTGATGGGAGGCAATAAGCTGCTGTATACTCAGCTTCATCGGGGTTAAAGGATTCTTGATTTCGTGCGCCACCTGCTTCGCGATTTCTCTCCAGGCCATCTCTCTTTCCTGTTCTGCAAGTTCTTTCTGATTGCGCCTGATCTCTCCCGTCATAAATTTGAAGCCCTCAATCAGTTCCCCGATCTCCCCTTTTTGCTTAATATCCAGATTTACGTTTAAGTCGCCGTGAGCAATGGATTTCGTAGCTTTTGTCAGTTTTGCAATCGGCTGTGAAATTCTGTTCGACAACAACCCGCTAAGAAGGATTATTATCACAACCGCAAAAGAATATATACCTATAACGAAAACATCGATTTCAAGGACAGTAACCACAACATTAACCGGATTCAGCGATTCATTTATCGAAACGATGTAATCCGTACCTGAAAGGTTAATCTTTTTATAGAGTGAATATGAGCTTTCTCCAAGAATATTGTCCCCGGTAAAAAATTCATTTGCTCCGACCGAAAGCAGCTGATGTGTGACCCGCGGGGACAGCTTCCAGGGGAGAATACCGGCAGAGGCCAGATTTGCCAGGCTTGAATATTTTAATTCCCCGCCCGCGTATACTGCAAAAGATGTGTTCAGTTCGCGCGCAGCATTGTTAAATATTGTTTCGGGTGATTTCGCGGGATTGCTTTTTATTTGCTGGGTGATATGGTTCTCCAGCAGCTGAGATTTTTCAACCAGGGCGGTCCGGAGCATTTGCAGGCTCTTTTTGCTCTCGTTCATCCTGTTGTAGATGGCAATCGCAATCAGCGGCAGTAACGCGATGATAAGAAATGAAATGAAGAGTTGGGACCGGTAACTGTGCCGGTATTCGGTGAAAGTAAGGTTGCGGTAAACCAGATAGCCAAAATAAAAAATAATTATGTAGAAGACCTGAAGAATAAAAAGTTTGAAGAAATTGAACAGCCCCCAACTAAGTTCTTTTTCTTTAAGACCGGCTGAAATTATCCTTTCCTTCCCTCCTTTTTGCGTTTTAAGGAAATAGAATAAATATTTTTCCGAGTTAAATTCTAATGTTTGCCACGACTCATTGAATCCGGCAAAATTAGTCTGCCAGATTATATTTTCCTGTTCTTTGTCGGGATAAAAATCTCCCTGCAGTTTTTTAGTTTTCCCTTTTTCGTAAACAACAATGTTCAGGTTTTGCGGGTCAATTACAGAATTGATTTTTATGTTCCTGGAACGTAATACCTCGGGGAATTTCTGGTTCACGATCATATCGCGGTCAAACTCGACAGAAGCCACAACATACCCGGTCAATTCTCCTTTTTCGTAAACTCCCGTAATACCGGAAAAGTGAGATAATTCTTCTTTACTGTCGAGTTTCACGACCAGTGAATTTGTAGTATCAAGATATCTTAAGACAAACGGGTCGACATACTCCGGCGCAAGATTCATCACAAATCCGCCGAGAGGTTTCTTTTTATTATTTAATATTGTGACTGAAGAATTAAAAGCTTCTTTTCTGAGTGAGGAAACACTCCACGCGGCAAACGCAGCAGAATTCGCATCCGTGTGTTTCCCATTGAGGACATTTTTAATGTCAGGAGAGGTCGAAATATTAAGAAGAGACTCGTTCAGCAGGAAGTAAATAAGATTTTCACTGCGCCTGTTTACTTCCAGTGCGGTGGTCTTTAATGATTCCCTTTCCAGGTCAGAATTGAAAAGATTAAGAAGTGTCACGCCGGTTACTGCGGAGAAAACTGAGGCTGTCCACAATAGATTCAACAAAGATTTCTTTTCAAAGACGGTGAGGAAAAGAAGTATGAAGCTGAATAAAATAATTGTGAGTATGATCGGAATGTTTATCAGCGGCTGCTTCTGGATCTCGATAAAAACAATACCCAGGCCTGACATAACCGCAAGAAAAAGAATCAGGACAGCAAGTGATTTCCTTTTATCACTCTTGTGGAATCTTGAATAAACAGCATACAGGATTGAAACGAATATGAGAAAGAAAGAAATCGACATTAGCAAACCCGCGAAGTTCATCAGGGCGGTTGGTAATGCCGGGAAAATTTCGGGTTCCTTAAAATACCTGATGCTCGAATCAAAAATTATACTCTTCACCGAAGCAGCGTATGCGCGGATGAGAGGGAAAATTGATAATATAAGTACGAAACTAACCGGGATAAATACTTTTGCGCTTGCCTTGGCAATGGATTTATTCTTTACAGAATTTCTGAAGATCAGCAGGCAGATAATCCAGAAAAATATAACAGTAAGCGTGAAATCAATAGGAGATTTTACTATTCCCAATCCAAATCCCGAGGCAAATTTGGCGGGATCCGTCAGTTCCTCCGGGAAAATGTGGGAAGTAAATTCAAGCAGATAGATCAGGACCCTTAGAAAAATCAAATATATAATTACAAGAGCTAATCTGATTGAAGGCTGCCTGATCTTGGATGTATCGCGGCGAACAGCAAACGGAATAAGAAGCGCGACAGCAACAACCATTAATGACTGTAACAAGGAAACCGGCGCCCCGGCAGATTCAATATAGTTCCTCAGTCCGGGCCTGGTGAAGGACACCAAACCGATCTTTTTCCCTGAACTATTCAGTATAGGGGAACTGAATTCCCTGCCGTCCGGATTCGGCACAGCATCTGCAGTAAAAGACAAATTTAGTTTTAGAGAGGAGGATCTTTCCGTTTTCTCGCCGAGGGGAGTATACCGGGAGCCTTCGGCATAAAAGGCCTTCCGGTTAACAAGATCTGCTATAGTGATATAGTATTTGCCTTTTGCGGTTATCAGAGTATCAGAAAAAACGAGGTATGAAGCCAGCGGATTTTCATAGAAAAAGGAGGAGGCGATCCGGTCAGACTTACTAAGATTTTCAACCTCCCCTTTGAGGAAAATAAATCCCCGGTTGACCATAATTACATTCAGTGCGGAATCGAGGACCACTATATGATAGTTATCAAACTGACCTTCCCCGGCAAAACTGTATAGACGTTCGGTCTGCATTATTCCATTATTCGAGTGGTCCCGGATCAAAAATTTCAGTAAGGATGCGGCATCGATTATGGCCCGCTCCCGCTCTGAAAATTCCTCTTTAAACTTTTCTGTGATTCCGCGTGAAAGATTTACCTGATGTATATCCCAATTATTCGCTTTTTTGTCAAGGTAAACACGGGAAATAAACCCTGCCAGGAAGATCATGGTAATGAGCAGAGTGATGGCCGTAAAATATTTCTTCTCGCCGGTAATGTACTTTGAGGGCCGCGCGGGTTTCATTTAACCGTGAACTGTGAAATTAACCAGTTGTTGCCGGATTTGGTGAGAGACACAAAAACCTGCGCAGTAACACGCCTGTTCCTGAATTCATAAACTAATGATCCGATACCGTAAGGATTATCAGCATCATTTACTGAGCGGAATTTGAAAGAGATAACTTTATAATTCTTAAAAAAATCCTGAACGATATAATATGCCTGGCTCGAACTGAAATATCCGGTTTCTCCGTTGCTGAGCGAGATGTAAGTTTGTGAGGAAATGAAACGCGATATAGAAGAAATATCTCCGCTGTTTATTGCACTTTCCATTTGGGAGAAGACTTTGACCGGCTCATCCTGAAATGAATTCTTCGCGGATTTCGCCCCAATGTTCACAATAAGCACCGGAACCAGAATAAGGGTAAAAAGCGCTCTTTTAACTATATCGAAAGTGTAAAATTTCATCGCTGTAAGTTAATTAATATGTGTCCAATTATAAAGTGACTTTTTCGCTGCTCTTACCCTTATGCGGCCCCGGATAAAGGACAGCCCGCCAATTTTTTGCGGGCTGTACCGTGCTGAACTTGTTTATTCCTTTTGATACTTTTTCTTCTACTTACAAAGAGGAGTTTTCTCTTGTAAAGTTTCTTTTCAATGTTCCCCTCACATCGCCGGTTTTCTTTGCTTTAAGAATAGGGCTTCCTTCGACCAACTGGTATGCCCAGTCAAATACAATTCTGTCACGTGTTATATTTTTAATTCTGACTTTTGCAAAGTGATTGTCCCAGGTCCAGATTACGTAAGTGTGGCCGATCTGTGCAATTTCGTCTTTTGTCGCTGCCCATCCGCTTGTGGGCGCTTCCGCGATGTCCCAGATATCGTTAGTGGGGCCCATATCCTGAATATCTGAATCATCCCAGACATCGAGGTAAAAAGTCCCGTCAAAATATTCGAAGAAGAAATCCGCATTCTGATCGTTATAGGCTACAACCTGGTAGTTCGAGAAATCATAACCTGCATTTGAAGGGAACCTGCGGTAATCGAAAACGCTCTGATTGAATCCTTCGGGCCTTGGTATCGTGTACACAACATCCCTGCTCAGATCGCTTTCATTGTTATCGTAGTCGTAAGCAGCGATCGCATAATATATTTTATCACCGTTAACTGCATCATAATCAGTAAAATAATTATTGCTTGTGGAGCCGATCAGTTCATATCTGCCGTTATAAGTGTAGCTGTAATATATATTATATCCGTCTAAATCGCGTTCCCTGTTATCTCTCCAGTATATGTCGACCATCCCGTCGCCGTTTACAACGTAAACTCCGGTCGGAGCAGCAGGAGGCGTCCTGTCAAAACTGGAGGTAAACTCGTCATCACATCCTGCTGATATAAACATAATCCCTAAAACGATGAGTGCTAATAACTTTTTCATGGCTGATCCTTTCATTTGAGTCTGATTCAGATATTCAAACGGAATGCCAGAATTTCCCGACATTGATCTGTCCGGCTACTTAGGAACCGCTGAGAGAAATGACCCATTTTGGGTGATTATCAGGCTTTCGGGAAATTCCCAATAACAGAAATGTTCAAGCCGGTAATCTGACAGCGTGAAAGTGTATAGTTTAATAAACACTATGTACGTAAAAAAAAGCCGGACTTGCCGGCTTTAAGTTAATTTTCTATTGCAGGAATTTGTCCTGGTAATACATTCTTCCGTTATTGATCGAGGCGATTGCTCTTCCGGTAAGCAGCCTTTTGTCAAATGGCGAGTTCTTGCATTTCGATACAAACCTGGAAGTTTCCACTGTCCAGACTTCTGTCAGATCGAGAATTGTCATATTAGCTTTCTCCCCGACCTCAAAAGACGGAATTTCCAGGTTCAGAATCTTCCGCGGATTGATAGCCATTTTTTCGATCAGCTTTTCAATTGTAAGTATCTTTTTCTGATATAGTTCTGTCAAAGAGATTCCTACAGCCGTCTCCAGCCCGACAATCCCATTTGGGGCATATTCAAATTCCATCTCTTTTTCCTCAATCGCGTGTGGCGCGTGGTCGGTAGCTATGCAGTCTATCGTTCCGTCTCTGAGGCCTTCAATCATAGCGTCAATATCCTGTTGCGTGCGGAGCGGCGGATTCATCTTATAATTGGTATCATAAGTTTTAATTGAATCATCAGTCAGGGTGAAGTGATGCGGTGCCACTTCTGCGGTTACATTCAGCCCCTTAGCTTTCGCCTGCCTTACAAGTTCAACCGCGCCCTTTGTGCTGATGTGAGCAATATGCAGGCGGGCGCCGGTATATTCGCACATCATTATGTCCCTCATAACAGTAAGATCTTCCGCGACGGATGGAAGGGGCGGCAAACCAAGCAAAGTCGAATTGATACCTTCATTCATTGCACCGCCTGCAAGTGTCTCCTCTTCGCAGTGTTCAATAACTGGTTTGTCATACATTTTAGCATATTCCATAACACGGCGCAATACACGCGCAGTTTTGATCGCGACACCGTCATCAGAAAATCCGACTGCTCCGGCTTCAACCAGTTCAGCAATCGGAGAAATGACTTCCCCCTTCCGTTCGGCAGTCGCGGCAGCAACAGGATAAACATCAACAAGATGGCCGGCAGCTTTGCTTAAAATTAAATTTACCACTTCCGCAGAATCAATCGCCGGCTCCGTATTCGGCATACAGGCAACACCTGTAAATCCTCCGCGCGCCGCGCTGTTGCATCCCGTAACTACTGTCTCTTCATCCTCTCTTCCCGGCTCCCTGAGATGAACGTGCATATCAAAAAATCCCGGTGCTGCGATTTTATTATTCATATCAAAAACTTTTGCATCGGCGGATTCTTCAGCAGAAATGTTTCCGGTTTTGGATATGATGCCGTTATCGATGAGTACATTAGTTTTTTTATTCAATTTATATAGAGGATGAACCAGAGTAATGTTCTTGAGTAAAATCTTCATAATTGCATTATCCTAACTGTGTTTTGTTCCTAATAGATATAGTACTGCCATTCGTACAGCAACTCCGTTGGTAACCTGCTCAAGTATAATCTGTGCCGGCCCGTCAGCAACTTCCGATGAGATTTCAACACCGCGGTTAATCGGCCCGGGGTGGAGGATCAGGACATTTTTTCCGTTCTTTTCAATCCGCTCTGTTGTCAGTCCGTAATAGGTATTGTATTCCCGCAGCGATGGGAAATATTCTCTTGCTTTTCTTTCAAGTTGAATGCGGAGGACATTCAGCACATCATTCTCCTGTATGGCTTCGTCAATATTATGTATAACTTTAACGCCAATCTGCTCAACATACCTCGGAATCATCGTCGCCGGACCGCAAACAGAAACATCCGCGCCCATCGTTTTTAATCCGTAAATGTTGGATAATGCTACACGGCTGTGAGAGATGTCCCCGACAATACAGACTTTCAATCCTTCCAGCCGTCCGAGTTTTTCTCTTATCGAATACATATCAAGAAGCGCCTGCGTCGGATGTTCGTGAGTGCCGTCGCCGGCATTGATAATAATCGAGTTTGAAATTCTGGTCAGGTACTGCGGCACTCCTGCTGAGGCGTGGCGGACCACAACGAAATCAACTTTCATAGCTTCAATATTCTTCACAGTATCCTTGAATGTCTCTCCTTTGGAAACACTGCTTCCCGATACAGAAAAATTAATGCTGTCGGCAGAGAGCCTTTTCTCGGCGAGTTCAAAAGAAATTCTTGTTCTGGTTGAGCTTTCATAAAAAAGATTTACAACCGTTTTGCCCTGTAAAGTAGGGACCTTCTTTATAGGCCTCTCTAGGACCTCTTTAAAAGTAGTAGCGGTATCGAGGATGAGTTGTATATCCTCTCTCGGCACTCCCTGCATTCCCAGCAGGTGGTTTATGGAAAGCGGCATTCTTTATTCCTGACTAAATTTAATTTCAACTAAGTTAATTGCGTCTTCATCGTCAATCTCTTTCAGTTTTACCTTTACCTCTTCATTGATCGATGTTGGTATGTTCTTTCCGACATAATCTGCCCTGATCGGTAATTCGCGGTGGCCCCTGTCAACAAGAACACAGAGTTGGACCGTGGATGGGCGTCCGAAATCCATTATCGCGCAGAGCGCTGAACGGACGGTCCTCCCTGTATATAAAACGTCATCGATTATAATGACATCTTTATCTGTTATGTCAAAAGTGATATTAGATACTGACACCTGGGGCTGTTTAAGACGGGTGCGGAAGTCATCGCGATAGAGAGTCACATCAAGAATGCCTATCTGGGTAGCGACCCCTTCGATCTCAGTGATTTTTGCGTGGAGCCGCTGCGCGAGGAATTCGCCGCGGGTGCGCATACCCAGCAGAACAATATTTTTTGAACCTTTATTGCGTTCAATGATTTCGTGGGCCATCCTTGTGATAATACGGTTGATTCCCAGTTCATCAACTAATTTTGCTTTTATCTCCATATACAAAAAAACCTCATTGGCATAAAGCCGCTGAGGTGCTCCTAAATTTATTTTCTAATAATGTAATTTTCAAGTTTTGATCCTTATCTACTTCGCTGAATAGAATTAAAGGTTAATTAATACCTCAAATATAAAAATAAATAGCGTATTAAAAAACCGCAAACACTTAAATTTCCACTCCCGCTTATAAATATTGCGTGCGTGATTCCATCGGGATAACCGCGGTACATTCGGTGACGCGAACCGCATAACATAAAAGGCGCAGTATAACCACGCCTCTCAATTATCAATGACCAATGATCGATTATTTCAACACCGTCATCTTCTTCACCAATGACACGGTCCCTGAGCCTGCCGAAGGGCCCGCTATAAGTTCATAAAGAAATACTCCGCTAGGAAGATTGGATGCGTCAAAGTTTACGCTGTAACGCCCCGCCGGTTTTGTTTCATTTACAAGCGTTGCTACTTCCTTTCCAAGGATATCGAACACTTTAATCGTTACCATACCGTCTTTCGGTAATTGATAGTTTATCAGAGTTGTCGGATTAAACGGATTCGGGTAATTCTGATAAAGTGCGTATTCCTTCGGGAGTGTCTCGCTTTTTCGATTCTGCGCTTTCCCGAATAAACTGTTACCTATGTATCCATTCACCATTGATTCCGCAACCCTCAATCTGTATGACATTTCCCCATCCGGCATCTCCTCTGTTCTTAACTCCTCTATAATTTCAATCGCCAATGCGGTATCTTTTGCGACATTTATTGCTCCGAATATTTTATTGAACTTAGCGCTAACTATATTGTAAATTGAACTGCTGTCTCTTATTATCTTATCCAGATACTCTGCCGCTTTCACATAATCCCATTCATACATTGCAAAATCAGCCAGTGCAAATCGGGATTTATCCTTCATTTTATGGTTTGACGATTCAAGAACTATAAAATAATCTTTAATATCACTCCTGTTCTTCTTCATTTTTATTCGAGAAAGTGATGTAACCGCATACTCGTCATAAATTTCGTCTTTTATCATCTTTTTATAATGTGCAACGGCATCATCAATTCTGCCGTTTTTTTCAAGTAAAAATCCCTCTTTTATTCTCTCATA